>JAIXUZ010000129.1 GCA_027483285.1 Bacteroidota bacterium | reverse complement strand
TAGACTTGCAACACCATAAGCACCTGTACAAAAACCTTGACGATATGAAGAGGTTGGCGAACCAGATAAAGGAGGACATTCGCGGTATTGGCGATTACCTTAAATGCTCGATAGGTATTGCGCCCAACGCGTTTTTGGCCAAGCTGGCCAGTGATTTGCAAAAGCCCGATGGCTTGAGCATTATTACGCCCGAGAACATAGACGAGGTACTGTCCAGGTTAAAGCTGACGGACTTGCCGGGGATTGCGGATGGAATGTCGAACAGGCTGATAAACGCGGGTATTGATACGCCGCTAAAGCTGCGCTATGCCGACCCTGCTGTGCTAAAGGTTGCCTGCCAGAGTATTGTGGGGGTGTATTGGCACTATAGGCTCAATTTTTCGGAGGTTGACCTATTATCTAACCCCTATAAAAATATGCAGGCCATGCGGCAGCTATCGCGCGAGCAGCGTGCATCGCCCGAATCGATTGAGAATATATTTATAGCCCTTTGCATGAAGCTGGAAAAGCGTATGGTGGCGCAAGGGGTTTACTGTAAAGAGTTTGGTATGAATATAGCATACCAAAACGGGCAGCGGTGGAAGTATAGCAGCAAAAACTCGCCGATACAGGAGGGTACTGTTATTTACCACACGTTGAAAGCGCAGTTGGATAAGTATGCCAAGGAGCATGGCGGCAAAACCCTTTTGCACGAGGGTATTGCGGGCATAGGCATAAATGTAAGCGACTTTGTTACGGCTGATGTATTACAGGTGGAACTGTTTGAAGACAATGTGAAGAAAGACCACCTACGCAAAGCGGTGTACGACCTTAAAGACCGCTTTGGGTATGATAAGCTGATGCGTGCCATGGAGCTGAAAGAGGGCCACTCGGCAGCGTACCAGGATTTGATTGGCTTTGGCTCTATTAAGGATATGTATAACGAGGAGGAGTGGGTGAAGAACGGTAATAAAATACAAAACCCCGAAGACTAAGCCTACGGGGTTTGCAATGCTATTAGTAGGGCTAATTATTTAACGCGCTCCATGTACTCACCGGTTGTGGTGTCTACGCGGATAATTTCGCCTGTGTTTACAAACAATGGTATCATAACCTCGGCACCGGTTTCAACCTTTGCAGGCTTAAGGGTGCGGGTAGCGGTGTCGCCACGTACGCCGGGCTCGGTATAGGTAACCTCAAGCTCAACGTGTTTTGGAGGCTGAACAAAGATTACATCGTCGCCATTGAAAGCCATGTCGACACTGGTGTTTTCTTTAATGTATTTAGCGGCATCGCCTATAATGCTTTCGGCTACCGGAATTTGTTCATACGTTTCGTTATCCATGCAGATAAAGTCTTCGCCTTCGCGGTATAGGTATTGCATTGGGCGCATCTCTACGCGAACCAAATCAACCTCCTCATCAGGACGGAAACGGTTTTCTAACTGCCTGCCGGTGCGCACGTTACGCATTACCGCCTGGTAAAAAGCACGTAGGTTGCCGGGGGTGCGGTGTTGTAATTCAACTATCTTCATCAACTCGCCGTTGAAGCGAATAAAGTTTCCTGTAGAAAGGTCGCTTGTCTTTGCCATAAAAATTTATTTGGACTGCAAATGTAACTATTTTGGCTAAAAAGGCAAGAGGGCATTAACCACCTGTTGCCTGTAACCTGCCCATGATTAAAATATCTTCCCCGGGTTTAGTATTCCGTTAGGGTCGAACACCTGCTTAATGCCTTTTTGAAGCGATAGGGAGGTTTCGCCAAAGGCAATATCCATGTAGGGCTTTTGTACCCAGCCTATGCCGTGTTCGCCCGATAGGGTTCCGCCCAGCGATACCGTCAGTTCAAACAATTGGCGGATGGCCTTGGGCAGTTCGTTCTGCCACATATCGTCGGTAAGGGTACCTTTAACAATGTTGATGTGGAGGTTGCCATCGCCGGCATGGCCGTAGCATACACTTTTAAAGCCATAGGCCGCGCCAATATCTTTAACACCCTTAAGCAGTTTGGCCAGTTCGGCGCGGGGCACTACGGTGTCTTCCTCTTTATAAACAGAGTTGGACTTAACCGCTTCGGCCACACTGCGGCGCATTTTCCACAAGACGTCTTTTTCGGCGGCGCTTTCGGCAAACAGTACCTCGCCTGCATCAAAAGCCTGCATCACTTCGGTTATGCGCTCGCAGTCTTTAAACAGCACATCCATATCGCTGCCATCTACCTCTATCAGCAAATGGGCTTTTACATCAGGTTCTACGGTAACAGCAATATCGGTGCGGTATTGCAGCACCCAGTCTATAGCGTCGCGCTCCATAAACTCCATAGCCGATGGAACTATGCCCGCACGGAACACAGCAGATACGGCTTCGCAAGCCCTTTCGGCACTGTAAAAAGGTACCAGCATAACCAGGTTAAACGCCGGGGCAGGAATTAGCTTTAGCACTATTTGGGTTACTATGCCCAAGGTGCCCTCGCTACCCACCATTAGCTGGGTAAGGTTATAGCCGGTGGAGTTTTTCAGGGTGTTGGCGCCTGTCCATATAATTTCGCCGCTGGCTAATACCACTTGCAGGTTTAGCACATAATCTTTTACCACGCCGTACTTAACCGCGCGCGGCCCGCCGGAGTTGTGGGCTATGTTGCCACCAATAAAGCACGACCCGCGGCTTGATGGGTCTGGGGGATAGTAAAGGCCTTTGGCTAAAACGGTTTCTTGTAGCACCTGGGTTATAACGCCGGGTTCTACGGTTACCTGCAGGTTGCGCTCGTCAATCTCTACAATCTTGTTAAACCGCTCCATGCTGAGGATTACTCCGCCATGCACAGGCAGTGCCGCACCGCTTAAGCCCGTACCGCCACCGCGGGTGGTAACAGGTATGTTATGGCTATTGCAATGTTTTACTATGGCAGAAATCTCGGCAGCATTAGCGGGCTTTAGCACCACCTCGGGTAAATACACCAGGTCTTCGGTTTCGTCGTGGCCGTAGTTGTGTAGGGCTTCGCTATCGGTTAAAACAAAGGCGTTGCCAAGGGTGGTTTGGAAGAAGGTAATATCTGCTGAGGTGATTGCCGCGAATTGCATAAGGCTAAATTACAAAAAGGTTAAGGCATATCAGTCTTGTTATTGCTTAACTTTGCAACATATATTTCAACATTCTGAAGCCCTTTTTGTATAGTTTATATTATGTCTGATTACACCCGCAAGCAAGAAATTGCCAATATTGTTACCCATGCCGCCGGCATACTGTTTGGTGCAGTGGCGGTGCCTTTTTTATTGTACAATGCAGTAAAAAACCAAACCCCGGCTATCCAACTATTAGCTATAGCTATTTATGGGTTTTCGCTGCTATTGGTGTTTAGCACATCTACCATATACCATTCTATTACCAAACCCAAGCTAAAAAAGCTATGGCGCAGTATAGACCATATAGCCATCTTCTTTTTAATAGCAGGCTCGGCTACGCCTATTGTGGTGCGCTATGTCCCCGCAGAAACTGCTAAAATGTTTTTGATAGTACAATGGTCGCTGGTGTTAGGTGGAACTATATTCAAACTGTTCTTTACGGGCAAATTCCGTATGGTGTCTACCCTTATCTATATTGCTATGGGTATGCTGCCTATAGTAATAGGCGCGCCTTTGTTCAATGCGCTTCCTCCCGAAGTGTACACCGCCATAATAGTAGGCGGGGTGTTTTACATCACCGGTGCCTATTTCTATATGTCGAAGCGCTTAACCTATAGCCATGCCATATGGCATGTGTTTGTGCTGGGTGGCAGTATTGCGCACTTTGCCGCTATTGGCAATACTATTTAGTTTTATTACCCCCTCCCTCCCGCCTTTGGCGTGAGTACTCCCCCTTGGCAGGGGGAGAGCCAATTGAATTATTATTTATTGACTACTTAATATAAAAAGCTTTCATG
>JAIXUZ010000256.1 GCA_027483285.1 Bacteroidota bacterium | reverse complement strand
TAAACTGCTGGATTATAGACCGTATAGGTATTGGTGCATCGTATCGTTATGGCGATGGTGTTTTAGGTATGTTAGAAATACAAGCCTCTCCACGTTTCCGTATAGGTTATGCATACGATATGGCTTTAACCGATATCCGCGGTTACTCATCGGGCACACACGAGGCTATGCTTCGTTACGAGTTTGGTTTTGACAAGAAAAAGGTTATTTCGCCACGTTACTTTTAACGTTACTTAATACTCGATATAAAACAGCAAAAGGGATTAAGACAATGAAACACGCTATAAAATTAATAACAGTTGTTTTGGCTATGCTAACGGTAAACGTAGCAATTGCCCAAACCGCCGCGCAAAAACGTGCCGATAAACTTTACGGCCAAAACCTATATAAAGAAGCTTCTGTTCTTTACGAACATGTAGTTAAAAAAGACTCTACCAACAAAGTGGCTTATGCAAGTCTTGGCCATTGCTACCGCCAGTTAGGTATGCCTGCCAAAGCAGAGCGTGCTTACTTTAAAGCAGCCTCTTTGGGTGAGCTTTCTCCACAGGAAAACTTCTATTATGCTACCGTATTGGCAGCTAATGGCAAAGAGGGCGAGGCTATGCAGTATTACAAAAAATACTCTGCCGACTATGCCGCCAAATATGATGCTTTGGATTTTTATGCTGACAGCACCTTGTGGAAAGTTAGCAATACGTCGGTAAGCACCTCATCTAGTGATATGGGCCCAGCCTGGTATAAAAAAGGCATTGTGTTTTCATCGGCACGCAAAAGCAATTGTGTTTTCCGCCGTACAGATGGTAGCCGCAACAATGCCTTTTACGACCTATACATAGTTGATGATACTAACAACGTTAAAAAGATTACGCCTGAGTACAACAAGTCGGTAAACAAAAAAGGCAAGAAATTGGCGAAATACCGTGCTAACGATGATGATACTTATAATACCAGCAACGATAGCCGTACAGTAGGTTATTATGGCGACCCTTTGATTTACGATTCATTAAAAGTAAACAAGGAAGATCTTAAGCTTGCTAAAAAGATGAAGGGTATTAACAAACGTTTTAACGATGGCCCTGTATCTTTTTACCCAAGTGGCGACTCGTTAATATTTACCCGCCAGGCAAAGAAACACTCTAAAAACGGTAAACGTTTTGTACTTGAATTGTACAGCGGCAAATTTGACGGCGAGAAAGTTTCTGACGTTAAACCTTTAAACCTAAACAGTGCTGATTATAGCATTGCCCACCCATCATTAAGTGCAGACGGTAAAACATTATACTTTTCATCGGATATGCCTGGTGGACAAGGTGGTACTGACCTTTACATGTCTAAATGGGATGGTAGCACCTGGGGTACTCCGGTAAACTTAGGTTCTAACTTTAACACTCCGGGTAACGAATCGTTCCCATTTATTAATGGTGACGGCCAGTTCTTTTTTGCCAGCGATGGCCTACCGGGTTTAGGTGGTTTAGATGTATTCATGGCATGGCCAACAGCTGATGGCGGCCAATTTGAAGCTCCTGAGAACTTAGGTTACCCTGCTAACAGTGCTTACGATGATTTTGGTTACATATCAGACAAAGAGAACAAAACAGGTTATTTATCATCAAACCGCCGCCGTGCTGGTTTAGATGATGACTTGTACCGTTTCTTGCACGACATTTCAGTTCGTTTAAATTTACTTGTAGTTGAAGAAGTAACTGAAACCCCAATTAACCTTGCACAGGTAAATGTAGAGCCAATGCCTGCAGGCCAAACGGCAACTTCTACTAAAGAAGATGGTAAATCAAAATACTACCTGCGTGCTAAAAACGACTATAAAGTAACTATTAGCCGCGATGGTTATGATGTTGTAACTACTGATGTTTCTACCCAGAATGTACGTCCTGGTAAATCTATCGATAAGAAAATCATCCTTAGCAAATACAAATTTATTGTTGACGGCAGTGTAACTACCCGCAGCACTAACGTAGGTGTACCGGGAGCTACCGTATACTTTAAAAACAAAACTACTGGCGAGATTATTACTGTAGTTGCAAACGAAGCGGGTATTTTTGATTACAAAATTTCTCCTGAAAGCGACTACATTATTTACGCTGAAAAAGGTGGAATGCGCACTAATGAGGTGAGTATTTCTACAATGGGTAAGAAAGCATCTGAAAACTTTAAAGTTGACTTAGCGTTTGATAAAGAGCTTATGTTAGCTGTTGTTTACTACGACTTTGATAAAACAGAAGTACGTAAAGACGACTTTAACAAGAAAGAACTTGACGAACTGGTTGCTTTGATGAAAGCAGAGCCTACAATGAAGGTTGTTGCTAAATCGTTTGCTGACTCTCGTGGTGAATCTAATTACAACGACAAATTGGCTTCTAAACGTAGCAATGCCGCTGTTGCTTATCTTGTTAAAAAAGGTATCAAGAAAAACCGCATTATTGCTCAATCGTTTGGTGAGACTAACTTAACCAACCGTTGCTCTGACGGTGTTGAATGCTCTGAAGAAGAACACCAGGCTAACCGCCGTACCGAGTTTATCCGCGCGGAAGAGGAAGTTGCTCCTGCGGTTGCTCCGGCTACTAATTAATAAGCTCAGTTTACACTATATTCAAATCCCCCTTGGTTTACCAAGGGGGATTTTTGTTTGACCTTATCCTTGTGTGTCGTAAGATTAGATGAATACACCCTCCCCATAGTGCAAGCACTATGGTAATCCCAATTGGCAGTGGGGAGCCTTTTTAAAGATTACGTTTCTTGATTAAAATCCCAATTCCAATTCCAGTTGGTTTGGTAGGAGGGTAAAGGTTTTGCGGTGGTGTTCGCAGGGGCCGTATTGGCGGATAGCATCCCTGTGTGCCTTTGTGGGGTAGCCCATGTTGGTATCCCATCGGTAGTGTGGAAACTGCGGGTGTAGGTTGGCCATATACTCGTCCCTATAGGTTTTAGCCAATATAGAAGCCGCAGCAATAGCAAGGTATATTCCATCGCCCTTAATAATGCAATGGTGGGTAATATCGTTGTACTTAGTAAAACGGTTGCCATCAATAAGCAACGATTCTGGTCGCCTATCTAATTGGTCTAAAGCACGGTGCATAGCCAGAAAAGAAGCCCGCAGGATGTTTATATCATCAATCTCTTGCTGAGATACCACCCCAATGGCGTAGGTAACCGCATCGGCCTCTATTTCCTTCCTCAGCTCATAACGCACCTTCTCTGATAGTTGTTTGCTATCGTTAAGGGTTTTGTTTTTGTATTTGGGCGGAAGGATAACAGCAGCGGCAAAAACGGGGCCTGCAAGGCATCCGCGCCCGGCCTCGTCGCAACCTGCTTCTACAATGCCTTTAGTATGGAAACTCTTTAATGCCAATGCACAGTTATTATCCTATCAAAATTAAGGCATTTAGCCGTTTAGTTTAAATAGGTGTTGATAATATAGCTAAGGCATTAACAGCCTACTTCTCCAGTATCATGGTAATGCCTTGCCCACCGGCAGCACAAACCGATATAAATCCACGGCCCGAGCCTTTCTCGTTTAGCAGTTTAGCCAGTGTGGCAATAATACGGCCACCGGTCGCGGCAAAAGGATGGGCTGTTGCCAGGCTGCTGCCTTTTACATTCAGTTTGCTGCGGTCTATGCTGCCCAGGGGTTTATCAAAGCCAAAGGTTTTCATCAGTTCAGGGCTTTCCCATATTTTTAGCGTAGCCAGTACCTGTGCGGCAAAGGCCTCGTGAATTTCGTAGTAATCAAAATCCTGCAATGTAAGTCCTGCCTTTTGCAGCATGCGTGTTGCTGCATACACGGGCGCCAACAGAAGGTTATGCTTGTTATCTACATATTCTATGGCAGCCAGTTCGGCAAAGGTTAGGTAACATAGCACAGGCAGGTTGTTTGCCTTAGCCCATTCTTCGCTGGCTAGCAGGATGCATGATGCACCGTCGGTTAGCGGGGTAGAATTACCTGCTGTCATAGAGCCGTTTACCTTATCAAACGCAGGCTTAAGTGTAGCCAGTTTTTCCAGTGTGCTGTCGGGGCGCAGGTTGTTATCGCGGTTAAGGCCTTTAAAAGGGGTAACCATATCATCAAAAAAGCCTTCTTCGTAAGCCTTGGCAAGCTTTTGGTGACTTTCATACGCCAGTTTATCCTGCTCCTCGCGGGGAATAGCATAGTATTTGGCGGTAATCTCGGTATGGCCGCCCATAGATAAGCCTGTGCGGGGCTCCTCGTTTGCCGGGGCAACGGGTTTAAAGTCTTTAAGCCTAAGTTTGAATAGTTGCTTTAAGCGCTCGCCGGTAGTTTTAGCGCGGTTTAGGGCAAGGAATATTTTGCGGGCACGTTCGCCAAACAAAAGCGGTACGTTGCTGGTAGAGTCTACCCCACCGGCAATGCCTACTTCTATCTGCCCTAAGGCTATTTTATTGGCTATATATATTGCAGACTCCAAACCTGTATCACATGCCTGCTGAATGTCGCACGCGGGGGTGTTTTTATCCAGTTTGGTTGCTAATACGCACTCGCGCATCATATTTAATTCAAGGCTCGATTTGATAACCGCGCCGCCAGCAACCTCGCCCAATAATTGGCCTTGCAATTTGTAGCGGTCTACCAGTCCGTTAAGTGATGCAACCATCATATCTTGAAGGGTAGCATCGGCATAGGCGGTGTTTTGACGGGCAAATGGTATACGGTTATAGCCTACAATGGCTACGCGGCGGGCTTGGTTGTTGTTAAGCATTATCGGTTTTTTAAATTGTTATTTCAAATCATTAATCATGCGTTCTACCAGCTGCATTACACCCGTTAGGTAGCCTTGCTTGCCGGTAATTTTAGCCACCATAATGCCCCCTTCAATAGCGGCAATCATGCCCAGGGCCAGTTGGCCGGCATCGGTGTTTTTGTGGAACTCGCCCGTGGCAATGCCTTTTTCAATCAGCTTTACAATTATCTTCTTCCAGTTGTATATAGCATCAGCGGCGCGTTTCTTCAGCTCGGGGTGGGTATCATCGGCCTCTATAGCGGTGTTTAAAATGGGGCAGCCGCCTTTGGGGAAATCAAGGTTCATATAGTCTTCATACACCCTAACATACACCAGTAGCTTATCTTTAATCAGCTCGTGCTTATCCATTTCGCGCTTAATAATCTTGCCCACCTTGGTCAGGTTATAATCAAAAGCGGCAAGGGCTACTTCGTCTTTATTCTCAAAGTTGCCATATATGCTGCCTTTGGTAAGGCCTGTAGCCTCGGTCATATCCGTAAGCGATGTGCCCGCATACCCCTTGGTATTAAATATGGGTGCGGTTTTTTCTAAAATAAACTGCTTTGTTTTTTCTGCTTTCGACATGGCTTTTTGCTCTTTCCCTATACAAATATATACCAATCGGTATAAATAGGGGTGTTGGTTGATAATAAATTTATTGCCTCATTTTTACCACCCCCGTCACAACTATCGTCGTGACACCCCCTCCTAAATTAGGAGGGGGCAGGGGGAGGTGGAATATTCCCTACATTTATCGCAATGAAAATCCTCTCAGCACCCCAACTACGCGAGGCCGATACCGCGACTATTGCCAACAAGCCTATTGCTTCTGCAGACCTTATGGAACGCGCCGCCACGGCTTGTTTCGACTGGCTAATGGAGTGCTTTACCGCCGAACAGCGCTTTGCTATTGTTTGCGGTACAGGCAACAACGGTGGCGACGGTTTAGCTATCGCCCGCATGCTGCTTAGCGCAGGCAAACAGGTGCAGGTTTTTGTGGTGGGCGATGCTGCTAAAGGCAGTCCCGATTTTACCGCTAATTATCATAAACTCCACCAATCAACCATAACAACCATAACCGGTGCCGATGGCCTTACGGGCGATTTTGATGTTATTATTGATGCCCTTTTTGGTACGGGATTAAACAAGCCGGTTAAGGGTGTGCAGGCAGAGATTATAAATGCCCTGAACACTGTCGACGCCATACGCGTGGCTATTGATATACCATCGGGTTTGTATGCCGATGATAATACCGATAACGACGGTACGGTATTTAAAGCCGACTATACCCTAACCTTTGAGCAACCCAAGCTGGCCTTCTTCTTTTTTGAAAGCGCGCCCTATGTGGGCGAGTTTGTGGTGTTGCCCATTGGGCTCGATGCGCAGTTTATAGCCTCTACCCAATCGCCTAACTATTTGGTCGAGGAGGGCGAAATTCGTCAGCTTATAGTACCACGAGAAAACTTTGCCCACAAAGGCACCTACGGCCATGCTTTGCTTATTGGCGGCAGTAAGGGTAAAACCGGTGCTATGGTGCTGTCGGCTAAGGC
>JAIXUZ010000418.1 GCA_027483285.1 Bacteroidota bacterium | reverse complement strand
ATGTAAGGGTATGTAAGTTTTCAATGTAAGTTTGATGTAAGAAAAAGGTTAAAATGGGGCTTCCCGTATTTTGTCAAGCGGTATAAAATCAGCATTTTTATAGCTGTTTTCTATTTTATCCATTTCCGATTTACTGAACAAAAGAAGTTCATATTTTATCGGGTTGCCTGCTGGTTTTAATTTGCCAATGAAATACTTTTCAATTCGTAATGCTTGGTCTGCGTTTGCAGTTAATAAAACGCTTATTTGGTAGCTATTTTTGCCATACGTTGTACGGTCGAAACCTTTGCCCCTGCTGCGGTCGTTCCATTCCTGAAAGTGCCTGTAAATGGTTTTATATAATTGCGTTGCGCTGCTGCCAACGTAAACAATTACCCCCGTTGCTTTAGATTTAATGAAATAAACCCCGCATTTATTAGCATACTTTGCGTGGTTTAACGTGGGCTTTCCGTTGGTATGGCTGTCGAAAAATCTGCTTTTTCTCATTGCTTTTATTGTTTATATAATTGCGGTCTTACAATTAAAACGGGGTTTTAAAATGCCGCAATTCTTAATTATTTTGGGGGCGTAAACAGTAAACAGGCCGAAACCACAAAAAGGCCTTAACTATTGTTTTAATGCTGGCTTTTGCGCTGTCGTGGTTCTTCTTCGCTTTTTGTGCATCGCCAACACACCCCCCTTTTTATTTTACCAAGTACCAAACGGGCTTTCATTTACGTCCTGCGTATAAGGCTCAAAGGGTATAACCTCAAATTGCATATTCCAGCCATTTAAAAGGCTCAATTCATTGGCTTTGGTACATTCTGCCCTTGCCTGCGTTTTGGGTATGCCTACGACCTTTAAAACGTGGTCGGGGGCGTTGAAAGTTTGCTTTGTCTTAGCGTTAAAATATATTTTCTTTCCGCTAAAACCGTCAATAGCCACCACTAAAAAAAGCGGCTGTTGGCTTTCTTCTTTTTGGTCTTTTTGTTCTTTTTGCTTTTTCATTTTTATATAAATATTTAGTTTGATTTATTACGCTGCGCCTAATCCGCCCCTGCGCCTGTTGCCGCCTGCTGCTGGCTTAGGTGCTGCAAGTTGCACGGCCTTTTTAACTTGCGCCTGCTGCTGCTGGGGTGTTATCGCCCTACGTTGTACGGGGTTGGGGTTATATTCCCCGCCACCATATCCACCACCGCCACCGCCACCGCTTGCGGGGCTGTCCTGTGCTGGGGCTGTGTTGTTCAACTTGTCCTTAAATAGAAAATAAAGGACTGCTAAAATTGCTATCAATATAAGTGTGTTTTTCATTTTCTTTATGCTTTTGTATATGTTATTATTGCACTATATGGTGTTGTATCGCCAATTATAGGGCTGATTGAATAAGAGGTATTTATAACCCTGCCCGTCCCTACAATATTTTGATAGTGGCTATTTAGTGCCGTTTGCAGGGCTGCGGGTGTTGCTGCCTGTACCAAATGGGAAAGGGTATTGTTACCTTGCAGTTTTTCAAAAGTACCTTTGTTGTCTGCTGCTATAAGGTCTGTATTTGCCGAAATTAAGCCTTTTACTGAACTGGCGGGGTTTAAATTTGTAAACCTCACAATAACACGAGAGCTGTTAACTTGTGCCAATCCAAAAGACGGTGTTAAAAATGCTTGCACAGTCCCATCGCTGTTATATTTTACTATATCTTTTAAAAGGGCTTTGTAAAATATGTATGTGTTGGTACTATCTTCTATTATTAGCTCGCTAAGTGCATTAACAGTAAATGTTTTAGCAAATACAAATCCAACTCTAAAAGCCCCGTATTTTTCAATATTTAGCGGGTCAACTAATTGAAATTGTTGAGAGGGGAGAGCGGTTGTAAAATCCTGTTTGTCTGTAAAGTATTTTTTACCCCCTGTGTTTCCAATTGCCGCAATATTTGCCGCAATTTGTTCTAAGTCTTTGTCGCCGAAGTCATACGGGTCTTGTATAGGTGGCGGGTTTTGTGTTGTCCACGTCATTTTTTTGCGTTTTTTTCTTTATAAAATTTATAGGCTGTGTAACTGATAGAAACAAATATTGAAACCGTGCCTAATACTTGATTTATTTCTATCAGGCTAAAAGCCCCTATTGCTAAAAACAGGGGCTTAAAATCGGTTAAATTGCTATGCACTACGGTTGCTTTTTTTACGTTCCTTATATTGCGGGTTTTCCGCTAAAAATTCGCTAAAAAGTTCTTCAGGGTTTTTTGCTATCGCCCCGTTTTTAAGGCGTTCCGCTTTGGTAACTTTTAAGAATTCCACAAAGTTTTTAACGGCCTTTTTCTCAACTTGAGGCTTCTCCAGTTTACGCAATACCCACGCAATAAATAAGGTTATTATTTCCGCCCCGTACTGCTGCCATAGTTCAATTAAAAATTTCAACATTTTTTTTAAGTATTTAAAGGTTTATATTAAATTATTATTTGCGGCTTTTAATATTTTCGCCCCGCCCTGTGCTATTAATTTACGTCCGTTTGCCCCCGCCCACTTTGGGAAAATTTCCGTGCGGCTTTTTATTGCAAGGTCGAAAAGTTTTTCGGGGCTTTTTTCCTCTGCTGCTACGGCTGCATTTATAACGCTGGCGAAATGTTTAAACCAGCCCGCCCCGTTCCACGTTCCGTAAATAAAATGAAACAATAAGCGGGGGCTGGTGTAAACTATGGCCTGCGCTTCGGGTGTTAGGTAGCGTTTAAAGTTTTTTATTACTTCGGGGCGTATTATATCGGCCGCAAGGTTTGCCAAAGGCGTAGCAAGGTCGCCCCCTTTGTAGTTCCATTTTGCATTTTTAGCCCAGCCCGCCCCGTCAATCAAAGCCCAAAATTTGCGCCCTGCTGGCGTGTCGTTTATCGTTCCCCCTGCCTTGCGGTCGATGCCGAACATAGTTTCCCCGCTTGTAGCATATAGCGGATTGGGTTTCAATCGCCCGTCTTTAAACATATTCGGGTGAAAATATCCGCCCTCCAGTAACTGAATAACTTTTACCGTTATCGGGTTAAGGTCATTAGCTGCGTTTTGCGGGGTGTTTGTTTCTTCGCTGGTGTATTCCATTGTATTTTTATTTTTCGTTCCAAATATAGCAGAAAAAAGCCCCTGACTGTAATTTGATAGCTTATTCATTATGCTGGTAGTTTAAAATTTAACTTTTTAGCCTGTGCGGTTAATGCTGCTGGGTATAGTGGCTTGCTTTCCGCTATATCTTTCAGGGTTACTATTGTGCGGTTTTTCATAAAGGTGTCAAGGTATCCGAATAAGTCCCGCTTAAACTCTATGTTAAAAGCCCAACACAAAAGCGAAATTTCAAGTTGCGAATTGGTATTTTTGAAAAGGCTTATAACGGCTTCTTCATTATCCCCGCTTCCTATGCCAAAAGTTCCTATTCTTACCCCGCTTTTAGCATCATAAATTTCTTTGCTGGCCTTTACATACCAATTAACGCTTTTACCAAAAAGAAGCCCCGCCCCTGCGTTTGGCTCTATGCTTCCAAAGGCTTTTTTAATGTATGGTAGGGTATCGTCCCAAAATTTAGGATTGAAATATTTACTATTCCGTGCAACGTCCGCCCCTTTATCTATTTTGCCGCTTTCTGTTACCCTGTCGGCAATGCCCCTAAGTATTTTATATACCTGATAGGCTACCAATAAAGCCACAATAAAAATAAGCGCATCTTGCCCCTTATTTCCTGTTGTTGGTATTTTCATTTTTTTTTAATTTTTAAGTTAAACTTTTCGCTGGCTTCTATTCTTTCGGGCAGGCTTAAACAGTCTCTGACACTTATAAACGATTGACTGGGGTTGTACCCTTTTACAATCATGTTAATGGCTGCATAAGTATCACAATTAATTTCTGCCTGCATATATTCTTTTTTTTGCAGTTGCGCATTATAGCCCCCGTAATATTGGTGGCCTAATTCGTGGAAAAATATAAAGTCCTGTTTAAATTTTGGTAGTTCTTTTATTTTAAAATCAAGTATTAAAATACCCTTAGCACAGTTTATTGATGCTTTGTGCGGGTTGTTACGGTACATAATATTTAACCGCCCGTTGGGTATCATTACCCGCCTGTTGGGTTTTGGGGTTGGGGGTACGTCAAAAAAAACGGGCTGGCCTAATTTTAAGATGCGGTTTTCGGTGTAATATTTACCAGCAGGCAAATTAAAATCGTGGTAGGGCTTTAAGTTATTTACGAAATAACATTCTTTTCCGTCATTCGTGAATATCCTTATTTCCTTGTCGGTTGTACGAAAGCCCGTTTTTTTTGATAGTTCAAAGTACCCCACAATTATGATTTTTTTCTGAAAATGAATATTGCAGCTATTACAACGGCTAACAAAATAAGGGTTTTAGGGCTTAAAATAAAGCCCCCAACGGCTTCGTTGGCTTCGTCTTTTACGTTCTGTATTACTTCGCTTTCTGTGCTGTCGTAGGCATCGGCTAATTTTTCTTCAACGGGGGTTAATTTTTCGCCCCGCTTCTTTTTGTCCCTTAGCTTTTTAATAAAATCAATTATTGCCTGTATTAGAGAAGTTGATAAGCCCGCTACGTCAAAGGTTGCCGCCTTTACTGCAAGGTCAACGCCCCGCCCTGCGGCTTTTGCCCCCTCGCTTTGCTGCTGGGCGTATTCTGTGCCGTCCCAATCGTCCGTTCCGTCATAATATTCCGTCCCGTCCCAATCGTTACACTCTAAGCTATCCATTACAAGGCTAAAATTTTCAAAGTTTTGCTTATCGTATTTTTTGCCCTTTATTACCACTTCTGCAAAAAGCCAAACTAATTCGCCAAAAGATAATTTTTTGCCGTCTAAATACCAATTAGCTTTTAGCCCTTTGCCTTTGCGGGTTACATTTACGCCCATATTTTGCAGCCCCTTTGCTAAGAAAGGTCGCCACGGGCGTAAGGGTGCTAAAAGGAAGCCTAAGCCCTTTCCTTTCTTTGCTGGCTTTTTCTTTTTCTTTTTGGCATATTCCCAAAAGGAAAAATTGTCGTCCGTATTGCTAAAATAATTACTCGTAAGTTCCATTTTAATTTTGTTTTTTAAGATAAAAGGGCAGTAAAAAATACCGCCCTTAAATCACCATTACCAATCAAACTATTTTTTAGCCCCTTGCAACATTTGCGATGTATGCAGAAACTTTAAAGGTATGCGTTACGCTGAAGCCTGCAATATCAATAATGCTGCCTACGATGCCCGTTTGCTGGTCGATTTTAGCCGACAAATCAACATCTAAAATACCGTTTTCGTTTTGCTGGGCTAACTTCCAATCGGTTGGCACTACCTCGTTATTTCCTGCACGTCCTAAAATGGTCGTTTTTGCTATGGCATAGGGGTTGTCCTGCTGGCTTAATGCGTTGCCCGCTATGCTGCTAAGTTTAAGTTTTAATTGGTTAAACTCAAACATATCAGTATATAAATAAGCCAATAGCTGGGTGTAGGTCATATTATTGCTTTTTAGCGTTACTTCCACCGTGTCAACGTTTGGCGTTGGTGCGCTATCGGTAAACTCAAAAATAACCTTTCCCCTTACTGCGAAATTTTCGCCAATGGTTACGTTGGTAAGCGTTACACCAGCAGGCAATACAACACCGCTAATAAGGTCGCTGTAGAAACTGTTTGCGCTGTTACGTCCGAATATTACAAAAGGCAGGCTTTCTGTAATGTTGGCGGTAATACGTTTAACGATTACAGTAAATGTACCAATAGGGCGACCATTAACATTCCGCTTAGCTGTTGCTGCTACCTGATAGGCTAATTGACGGCCTGCAATGGCTTGTTTTTGTGTTTGGCGTAGTGCGTTAATTTCTGCGGCAGTTGCCCCGCCACGCTGTAAACGCTGGATTGCGAATTCGAAATTTGTATCAGCATCGGGGGATAGTTCCAGCATTTCCAAATTTTCTGTGCCGTCCCAACCGTCAAAACCGCCACCTAATTGCAGGTCTAAAATATCGGGGCTTTTATGGGCTTTTACAAGTCCAATTAAACCTAAACCTGCGGTTGATGCGCCTGTCGTTCCGCTTAGGTCGGTCGGGTACATTATCAACATAATTGATAAAGCAAACATAGCCAACGGGAAAGCGTAATTTAAAATCTTTTTCATCTTTTCTAATTTTTTTTAGATTGTTTTTTACTTAATGAATTAAAAGCCGATTATGCGCCTTTTTTCATTTTTTCTTTAATAAAATCGGCTGCTAATAAGGCTACCAATACACCCGCTGCCACTTCAAGCATTGCATAAACTGAAAATTTCATCTTTTTTGTTTTTTTTGTTAGTTAATAAATGAACAGGGGCAAAACTATAAAAGCCCCGCCCCTGAAAAAAATAAATACTAATAAAATAAAATAAAACGCTTTTTTATAACATAATTATTTTTTTAGGCGAATAACTGCGCCCTGTTGCATTTTTCAGCATCGGGGCTGCCTGTATTTCTAAAAATGCGTTTATTATTTTATCGTTACCCCTGCCGAATTTTTTAGCAACATCTTCCACCACGTCCCCCGTTTTAAATAACACCAAAAAATCGCTGTTTCGTGCTATGTAGCGGGGTATATCAGCAAAAGAGTGAAAGCAAAATATTAGGCACGTTCCCGTGTGTCGGCTGCGTGTCATTATGCTGGCGGTGTCATCGTCCCTATGGTAGCCAAACATCGATGTAGCTTCTTCAAAAACCACTACGCCCCGCCCTAACTTTAAAGCCCTTTCAATAAATTGCTTTGCAGGCGGGGGCATCGGCTGGCCATATTCCGCGTTCACATCGTTTATAAGTTTCTTATATGCGCTGAAATTTTCCTGCAAATACTGTTTTACAAAATGGGTTTTTCCTGTACCCTTTTTTCCAACGCATATAAGAATTACACTACTTGCGTCCATTACAGTTCAGGGATATGCTGTGTTTTATTTTCGGCTTCCCTGATTTTTGCGGCTTTGGTGTCTGCGTTTATTAACGCTTCTTCCATATTCGCAAAGTAAGAAACGCCCAACATCATACCAAAAGCCACTATTGGATTAATTTCCGAAAATACGACCTTACTCACTTCGCCTGCAACGGGTTCTAAGTCGGCAATTTGCTGCTTACTTAATTTCAAGTCCTGCACGTCTATGTATTTTGTGCGGTCGTCAATAAAACTATATACAAACATTATCAGGCGGGGGCAAATAAAATCAATCATACTAAGAAATACCGCCCCCGATATTATGATAGGGGGTATTTTCGGGGCTGCTGGCTGCGTTTCTGCGCCTGCTGGGGCTGGTTGTTCGTCCGCTTGCTTAAAGTCGCTTAATTTAGCCTTTAACGCTTCTTCATCGTCCCCAACGCTGGCGGCTGGTTTTGCTGGGGCTGCTGCTGGGTTTTTTCGTGGCCTGCCCCTGCCGTCTTTTTTAGCTGGCGGGGTTTCGGGGGTTGGGGTTGCTTGCGCTGGTTGCTCTATTGTTTCCTGCGCTGGGGTTTCGTCTTTAAATAATAAATTGTCCATTGTTTTTATTTTTAAATTGTTAATTACAGTAAGGGCATTTTTTAAATTTTCGTGCATCGTACCAACTGCCAAATAATACGCAATCTTTATTTTTGCAGTATCTTCTTATTTCGTGGTTATAAACAAATTTTCTCATTCAGTTTATTATTTTTAGTGTCTATAAAATAAACATCGGTTTCGATTGTATAACCTCTGTCGGGGTTTTTGCTTACCTCAATAAATACGGCTTCGATGCTTTTAATATCCGCAACGCTGGTTTTTATTTGCGTTTCAATAGCATTAATAAATTTTTGATTTTCAGGTAAGGTTAATCCCCCCCTGTCCAATTCCTGCCTGTCCCCGTTTTCTTTTATGGCAGAAAGAATAAAAATATTTTCCAGCCTGTTCGCTGTTATTTTTATTTTGGCTGGCATCTCCCCGACCTTTTTTGAAACGTCTTTAAACATCGAGGGCATCGCAATTTGAAATAAATTTAATTTCATAAACTTGTTTTTTTCGTGGTTAATATTACAATTGATTAAATTATTATTACTTATAAATTCCGTGTTATTTATTTTGCAGCGGATAGCAAGGCAAAAATATTCATAAAAATTAATATTCGGCTTTCGGCTTTTAATATTTTGGTGTATTATTTGTTTTTTGCTGATTGGCAAATTAAATACCTTTTCTTCCTTTTCTTCATTTATATAATTAACCGTTAAAATATTTTCCTTTACCTTAAAATTAAAATCGGTGTAATTATTTTTCGAGTATTTAAAACCAGCGTTTGTTAGATGCTGGCAAATTTCGCTTATTTTATTTTCTGTCTTTAGGTATATTCCGTCAACCCAAAAGAATAAAAAATCGCCCCCCGCTATTTTTCGGCAGTCTATTAATAGTTCGTCCACTGTTTTGCTGGCTTCAAAAAATATTTTTCGGGCTTCCCCTGTACCGTCCCAAAATTCCGTTTTATAATTTATTTCTTTCCCGTCCTGAAATTCATAAATATTTTTTTTGGTTGCCAACATTCCGACTATTGCCAAACGGTCTAATTTTGGCAAGGTCATTATTTTATTATATAAAACAACATCGATGTATTTTTTATTTAACAGGGCGGTCGCATATGCGGCTTTTATATCCACGTTAAAAATATTATCTATCTTATTATTTTTTATATTAAAATTTTTTAAGTCCAATTGGTAGTAACTTATTTTACCCTCGTTAGTATCAGGCAGGCGTATGTTTTTTACTTGGCTTTTTAATTGTGCTAACGTGCCGAATAATTTATAATTGGGTTTATTACTGCCACTAAATAGATAACTATAATTAGGAAATATTATTTCCGTTGTGTAGTTTGTCGATTTAACTATAAAACTTGTTTTTTCTTTTATGAGGTTATTTATTATTTCTTCCTCGTGCCTTTCAGTAACTAAATATTTAGCCCTTTTTGCCATAAGTTAAAAATTATAAATATTTTCTCTCATATCAGCGTACGCCCTGTTTTTTGCCTGAACGTCCAATTGCGTTATTAAAATATCGGGCGAAGCGCCCTTTACTTTATAGGATATTAAAAGTTTTTCGAAGTCCCGCCATATCTTACGCATATAGTTTGAAAAATTAATAAGGTTTTGGCGCTGCTGGCTATATATGGTCGTTTGCCCGTCATTGTCTGTTATATGCGCTTCAAAGCCCGTTCCGTCCCCTAACCTTGTCTTAGTGCTGTCGGTAAAATTACGATGCGTTAAAACGCTTTTTATATAAAAAAATTCAGGCTCTGCGGCTTCTTCTTTTGCTCTCTGCCGTTCTTTTTTCTTTTCTCGCTGGTCTAACCTATATTCAGCCCAATTATTAACGCCGGCGGCTTTCTTATTGTCGTAGTCGTAATATTGATACCGCCCCGCTTTATTCTTTTTTCTTATAATACCCTTTTTCTTAGCCATAACAGAAATTTAAAATAAAAAGGGGCAAAGCATAAGCCTTGCCCCCTTTCAATGGTTAATAATTACTTTTGCACTATTGGCAGGCTGGCAGTTGTAGCCCTTAAAATGCTAAACACTTTTAGAGGGGTGGTTTTGCTCTTGCGCTGTATTTCATTAACTAACGCAATTTTTAAAACGTAGCGTGTTAATTCTGCCCCGTGTTCCTGTATCTTATCGGTAAAAAACTGTTCAAGCCCCCAATAAGTATTTGATGCCACGAAAGCCCCCGTTGGCTTAAATTTCTCGTCCAGCATTTCCAGCATATAGTATTGCTTAAACTCGTCCCTGTCGTCCTTACAATGGTCGCTTTCTGTGTACTTAAAATCAGGGTGGCGGCTTTCATCATCAGGGTGGCATAAGAAACCAGCCAAACGACAAGTTATTTCATCGCCCAATACCCACTTCATAAACTCGTAACTGCTGAAACTTTCGTTAGCGAATTCAAGGGTGGGGATTAATTCTTCTTTCTGTTTTTCAACATTTGCCTGCTGGGTTGTTTCCACCTGTGGAAATGTAGGCTCTTCTTCCTGCGTTCCTGTTTCATTTTCAAAAAGGTCTTCGCCCCCTTTTAATGGTTTAACGGTTTCCTGTGGTTTTTCGCTTTTGGCTTTTGCAGCCCTTTTGCTTGCTGTGTTCATTGTTTTTTGTTTTTAAATTATTATTTATTGATTGATTTATATTCCCTGATTAATGGATTAATGACGTCTATATCAATTTCGATATACCTATACTGTCGGGCGATTGGTTTTTGGCCTGTGCCGATGCACACTAAAACCGTATAAACATAACTAATCTCAAGCCCTGTTTTAGATACTATAAAATTAATAAGGTCGTCAACATCGGCAGGCATTGAAATGTTGCGTTGTACGCTTTTGGGTGGGTTTTCTTTGCTATAGGTTGTCATAAGATACTTTTATAAGGTGTCCCGATGTAAATGTTAAATAAGCTAATTTGTGCCTTAGCTGGCTTCCATTTAATTTCGCTGCGCTGGTGGAAACGGTGTAATAGTGTTTTTTGCCTTTACCATAATACACTTTTTCGTTCCTTATCGTTCCTAAGTGGATTGTTTCAATGGTTGTGTTTTTTTCCAGCATAAAAAGGCTTTCGTCTATTATGCTGGCAATTTCGCCTTTTTTTATGAGGAAATTTAACAGGCTGTTTTTTGCGATGCTAAATAAATAATATTCGTTTATCATATTTAATTTATTTTTTGTTTGAAATACTCGCCTTGTAAGCCCCTTATTTCAATAGTGGTGTTGGTTAGCTTGTTTTTTACAATAAAAGGCTTTATTTGCTTTGTAAAATCTATTATTGCGCCTGATATGCTGTAGGCTTCAATATATATATTTTTTGTCTTTTTAAAAGCCCCGTTTTTTAAAGTAAACAAGGCCGTGCAGGTAAAAATTAATTTAGGCATATAGTTAGTTGATAAAAGCAAATAATATCTTTATTAGAGGGATATACCCTTAAATAATGGGCTGTATTTTGATTGCTTATTAGTTTAACAGCGCCTACCAAGTATAGGCGCTGAAAACGGTCGTAATCTATTTTGAATAAATTAATATTTTTGTGGTGCATTACTATGTTTGATTGTTAAAAATTAAAGAATAGTTAATATTGATTTATAAATTCAACAATAAAAAAAATATCTATCGGTAAAACATTAAAAACGGTTATAGTGTTGTGTTTTCCTATCTTATACTCAATACTCATTTGCTCAGTTAAATAAAGGTGTTTGTAAATAGGCAAATTTAAACCTTCTTCTGTATTAAAGGTAAGGCAAAAAGAAAGGTCTATTTTCTCCGATAATGAATTTTTTTTTATTAGCCATTTTTATTTGTGTTTGATTGTTTGACATTGCAAACATAAAGATAATTTTTAATATACAACAAAAAACTAATAAATATTTTGTACCATTTTAACCTTTTTCTTACATCAAACTTACATTGAAAACTTACATACCCTTACATCGAAGCCCTAAAACT
>JAIXUZ010000021.1 GCA_027483285.1 Bacteroidota bacterium | reverse complement strand
GGCGTATTCCAGTCGCTTTTGGTGCCCGGTAAAAACTCTGCATCATCTTTCAAAGGGTCATCTATAGTATCAAACAGGTTTTCTACATTATAAAATAAAATGCTGTTCCATGTAGAATTAGTAGCGGGCTTTTGAGCGCATGCATTTATAAATATAAAGGATACTAATGCTATTGGTAAAATTTTTAAACTCATAAATACACGCTTTTTGTTAAATTTGCTTTTGACGCAAAGATAAGAGACTTTGCCTGAAAATGGTATATGTATAGTTTTTCAGTATTGGATATTATTTTAATGCCTGTTTACATTATTATAATGTTTGCTATTGCGCGTAAAATAGTTCAAGACCATGAAAATGAACCTGCTTATGAGTATTTCTTAAAAGGCTTATATCTGAAAATTATTGGTTCACTGGCCTTATGCCTCATTTACTTATTTTATTATCAAGGCGGTGACACTATTAATTACATGAGCGATGCCCGGGTGCTTATGCGGCTGGCAAGTATAGATTTAGGTTCGTTTTTTGATATTTTGTTTAATGGGATTAATAAAGAAAAGTATTCTGTTTTTAATAATGAACTCGGATTCCCTCAATACTTCCACAACAAAACTGAAGAGTGGCGAGTAATACGCTATACAGTGCCTTTTTCAATAATGGGTTTGGGTTATTATATACCAACTTCTATAATATTAGCCTTTTTATCATATCTGGGTAATTTTAGGTTGTATGTAGTTTTTGCAAAAGAGTTTCCTCATATTTATAAAAAACTGGCTTTGCCGTTATTATTTATTCCATCGGCTGCCTTTTGGGGGTCGGGTATATTAAAAGATACTTTCACGTTTTCTGCAATTGGTTGGTTTACCTACGGGTTTTACATGGCTTTTATTAAGCGAGAAAATATTAAGGGCAACATTATTGCCATTTTATTAGCTTCATACATTATAATTGGTATTAAACCCTATATTTTTATTGCCTTGCTGCCGGGATCACTAATTTGGTTAAATTTTACGCGTTTAAAATCAATTAAAAGCCCTTTTATAAGAACATTGGCCCTTCCTTTTTTTTTAGGGATTTTGGGTGCTGGTGGGCTTTTTGTTTTAAATGTGTTGGGAAATAGCTTAGGCGACAAATACTCTTCAGTTGATAATGCACTTCAAACAGCTGTAGTAACCCAGCAAGATTTAAAACGCGCCGAATATCAAGGGGCTAGTTTTGATATAGGTAATTTTGACCCCACAATATCTGGTATTGCATCTAAAATACCAGCAGCTATTACTGCAGGGTTATTTCGGCCTTTTATTTGGGAGGCACGCAACCCTGTAATGTTACTTTCCGGGCTCGAAAATTTGTTTTTTATGGGTTTTACAATTCGTATGATTTTTTCGTTGGGCTTCTTTGGTTTTTTTAGCCGGATAGGCAATAACCCATTACTTATTTTTTCGCTTATCTTTTCTTTGTTTTTTGCTTTTTCTGTTGGCCTTACAACATCCAATTTTGGCTCGTTAGTTAGATATAAAATCCCCTGCGAGCCATTTTACCTGGGTATGCTTTTTACTTTGTATTACCTTAAAAAAGATAGTACTGTTGATGAAGCAGTAATAGAAAAGCTAACTATTGAACAGCAAGATGATGAGTATAAGCGCTTACGCTCTAAAACAGGTTTTATTATTAAATAAATTTAATTGAATAAAATGAAAAAAATTACATTAAGCACAATTGCAATACTATTATTAACAGCAACATACGCGCAAAAAACCATGAAAAGCCTACACGATTTTACAATGAAAACCATTGATGGTAAAGACCTTAGCTTGTCTACATTTAAAGGTAAAAAGGTAATGGTTGTTAATACAGCATCAGAGTGTGGGCTAACCCCACAATACAAACTTCTGGAAGAACTTTACGTTGAGCATGGAGGAGATAAGTTTGTAATATTGGGTTTTCCAGCAAATAACTTTGGTGCTCAAGAGCCGGGAACAGATACCGAGATACAAACCTTTTGTACTAAAAACTACGGTGTAACCTTTCCTATGTTCTCAAAAATATCTGTTAAAGGAGCCGAAATGCACCCGCTGTATAAATTTTTAACCAGTTTTGAAGAGAATGGGGTAGTGGATGCCCCTGTTACCTGGAACTTTCAAAAGTTTTTGGTTGATGAGAATGGCCATGTAGTTGATTTTGTTACACCTACAGAAAGTCCTGTATGCGACAAAGTGCTTGATTGGTTAAAGAAATAGTACTTTTGTATACCATGCAATTAGATATATTAGCTTTTGGTGCCCACCCTGACGACGTTGAACTATCCTGTTCAGGTACATTAATGTCTCATATAGCGATGGGCAAAACCGTGGGTATTATAGATCTTACCAACGGAGAATTGGGTACTAGAGGAAATGCTGAACTAAGGTTACATGAAGCCGCCGCTTCCGCTAAAATTTTGGGTGTAGCATTGCGTGAGAGCTTGAATATGGCCGATGGCTTTTTTACTAATGATAAAGCACACCAGTTAGAGATTGTTAAAATACTGCGCAAATACCGCCCACAAGTTGTTTTTGCCAATGCACTTGCCGATAGGCACCCCGACCATGGCAAAGGTGCACGCTTGGTTGCCGATGCGTGCTTTTTAGCAGGGCTAGCTAAAGTAGAAACTGAAATTGATGGGGTAAAGCAAGAGGCCCACAGGCCAGGGGCTGTATACCATTATATCCAATTCAGGCCAGTTGAACCAGACTTTATTGTTGATATATCTGATTACATGGATAGGAAAATGGAGTCGATATTAGCGTATGGTTCTCAGTTTTATAAGCCGGGGTCTGACGAGCCTGAAACTGTAATATCATCAAAACATTTTTTGAAAAATGTTGAAGAGCGAGCTTCTGATTTTGGCAGGCAAATAGGTGTACGTTTTGGCGAAGCGTTTACCTGCGAAAGTAAGTTGGGCATTACCAATGTGTTCCAGTTTTTGCAAGTAAAATAACATCCGTTTTAATACATTTGATTCAAAACCTATAAAATCATCTTATGAAAATACTTAAACGCTTAGGCCTGGTTTTGCTGGGCATTATCCTGCTTATTGTTATTATTGGGTTGTTTATGCCATCATCAACAGTAATAGAAAAAAGCATTGTTGTAAATGCCCCTATTGAAACTGTTTTTGACCAGGTAAATACCCTTAAAAACTGGCCTAAATGGTCGCCCTGGTATAAAATGGATACTACGGCAAACATTACCTACACAGGACCGGCATCGGGTAATGGCGCATCATATTCGTGGGAAAGCAAAAGTAGCGATGTTGGCTCGGGTACGCTTACATTATCTGATGTGAAAGAATATGAGCATATTACAGAAAATATGGTATTTAAAGACCGTGGAGAGGGAAAATCAACTATGGACTTTACCAAAGAAGGAAATGGTGTAAAGGTTACCTGGAAAATGGAAATGGACCATGGCTGGAACCCACTAATGAGAATTTTTGGTGCATTGGTTATTAAAGATGCTTTAAGCAAACAATTTGAAGACGGTTTGCAAAGCATAAAAAATACTGCAGAGCAAGCCCCTGTTAAGGTTGCAGGCCAAAGTTTTAAAATACAGGAAATTCAGATGCAGCCCGGCTTTGCCGTTGTTATGTCTGGTAAAATAAAAGAAAATGAGTTTAGCCCTTTCTTTGGAAAGGCTTTTCCGGCGGCTGATGGATTTATCAAAAAGAATAACTTGAAGGCTACCGGTGCCCCTTTTGCTATTATTTATAAGTATATACCTGATGGCCTAAGCGAGTTAGATGCTGGCATACCCATTGCGACTAATGCCAAAGCCAGCGGAGATTTAAAAGTAATTGAGCTTAAAGGAGGTAACGCTGTTAAAGCAGATTATTATGGCCCATATGAGGGTAGCGGTACTGCACACGATGCTATTGACAAATGGATGAAAGCTAATGGGAAAATAGCTGCTGGGGCTCCTTGGGAAGTTTATGTAACCGACCCCAGTGCCGAAAAAGATACTACTAAATGGCTTACCGAGGTTATTTACCCTGTAAAGTAATAAGTCAATTATTTTTAATGCTAATCCCTTTGCTATGCGGCAAGGGGATTTTTTATTTTAATAACCTGTTAATAGCTAAGCTGTTAACAACATAATTGCGGTTAATTGGCGAAACTTGAATAATTTAGCTTTTTGTAATAACTATATATGAAGAGATTTTTAAGCGTAGCCACTTTGTTGTGCTTGTATTTGCTGGGTTTTAGCCAGGCAAATAAACCTATTTTAACTGC
>JAIXUZ010000034.1 GCA_027483285.1 Bacteroidota bacterium | reverse complement strand
TTTGGGTGGAATACCGGGCTCGAACCGGCGACCTCCTGAACCACAATCAGGCGCTCTAACCAACTGAGCTAAAACCACCATTTTAGGGCGGCAAATATAAACAAAATTTCATTCCGCCTGTCATATATGCTAATTTTGTAGTCAAAATGAAATCCGTGGAAGAAATAGTTACACTGGAAGTGGAGGGCATGACCTGCACCAACTGCGCGCTGGGTGTTACCAAAACCCTGGAAAAAGCAGGCCTTACCCACGTTCATGCCGACTTTGCCAGTGGAGAGGTGGTCTATTCCAATGTATCAGCCCTTACTAAAGATGCCGTAATAAATAAGATTGAAGCCCTTGGCTATAAAGTAAAAAAACAAGGCGAAGATACCCACAACCATGCCCACAGCAGCAACAAATGGGGCGTTGAGCAAAAATTCTGGTTTAGCCTGGCGTTTACCGTGCCACTAATGCTGCACATGGTGTTTCCTCACACATCATTTATAAACAACCCCTGGCTGCAACTGGGTTTAAGTTTACCGGTGGTGATAGTAGGCATATTACATTTTGGCCGCAGTGCATGGGGCTCTTTAAAGTCGGGCGTACCTAATATGGATGTGCTGATATTTATAGGCTTTACCGCAGCCTTTGGCTACAGCATATGGGGTACTCTATCGTTTGATATTCATACCGTACACAACTATTTGTTCTACGAAACAGCCGCCAGCATTATTACATTAGTGTTGCTTGGCAACGTATTAGAGCACCGCGCCACTTTGCAAACAGCCACGGCTGTAAAGGAGTTGGGGCAAATACAAAACACCATAGCCCGCAGGGTAGCTTTTATTAATGGGGTTGAAACCCTGGTTGAAGTACCCAACAGCGAAATTTACGTTGGCGATATACTACAGGTAAACACCGGCGACCGTATCCCCGCTGATGGTGCTATTATTAAGGGCGAAGCCAGTATCGACGAAGCCATAGTTACCGGCGAGAGTATGCCCGTAGACAAAGGCCCTAAAGACCCGGTGGTGGGCGGCACGGTGGTAACATCGGGCAGCTTCCGTATGCAGGCTAAGGCCGTAGGTAACCAAACAGTTATTGCCGCCATTATCAAAATGGTAAAAGAGGCCCAACGCGATAAACCCTCCATCCAACGCCTGGGCGACAGGGTGAGTGCTGTGTTTGTGCCTGTGGTGGTGGGTATCTCCATCCTCACATTTTTTGTAGCCCACTTTGCTTTTGATTTAAGCACCCAACAAGCGTTAATGAATGCCATTGCCGTATTGGTAATATCGTGCCCTTGTGCTATGGGCTTGGCAACGCCAACTGCTGTAATGGCAGGCATAGGCCGTGCAGCCAAAAACGGTATTTTTATAAAAGGCGGACGCGTGTTGGAAGAGTTTGCCAACATAAAAACCATTGTGTTTGATAAAACAGGCACGCTAACCACTGGAGACTTCTGGATAGCTGAGTTACATAGTTCTGATGGCAACGCCTCACAAAACACAATTGATATTACGGTAGAGTTAGAAAAGCATTCGTCTCATCCCATTGCTAAGTCTATTGTAGCACGCTTTGGTATGCATGCACAGCCTACAGCATTAGAAGATATAAAAGAAGAAAAGGGATTAGGAATGTCGGGCCGGATTGGCAGCGATATTTACCTCTTGGGTTCATCTAAATTAACAGAAGGAATAAAATTTGCCAATTTCTCATACGAGCAAAGCGAAAAAGCGAAAAATGAAGGCGCGCTGTATCTTATAAAAAATGATACGTGTATTGCATTTTACATAATTGAAGATGCTATAAAACCTGGCACTGCAGAGGTTATAAAAGAACTTAAAGCCAGTGGCATAGACACAGTTTTACTGAGTGGCGACACTGAATACAAAACGAATTTATTAGCTTGGGGAACTGGCATCACTACTGCATACGGACAAAAATCGCCCGCTGAAAAACTGGAAATAATTAAAAGCTATACAGCCAAAAACAGCACTGCCATGGTTGGCGATGGTATTAACGATGCCCCTGCCCTATCGGCTGCGCATGTGGGTATTTCAATCAGCGGGGCTACCTCAGCTGCTTTAAGCTCCGCTTCTATTGTTTTGTCAAATAAAGAAGATTTAGCCCAACTGGAACTGGCACATAAAATTGCCAAGCATACACTCATCACCATAAAGCAAAACCTGTTTTGGGCATTTTTCTACAACGTAGTAGCCATACCCATTGCCGCCGTAGGGTTATTAAACCCTATGATAGCCGCCGCCGCCATGGCTTTTTCTGATGTTATCGTTATAGGAAATTCTATCCGTTTGAAAAGCAAGAAGTTGAAGTAATACCGTATACTTTCCTAAACATTTCTTCAAACCATACTGTTCTATATTCAGCAGTTGGTTGATTAATAATGAGAATGGGGTCAGCAGGCTTTACAGCCCTAAAGGCCCTAAAAACAAAAAGGCTACTCCGGTAGTCTTTTTGTTTTATACCCCTATCTTAGCGCCACCGTGCGCCGCTTATTCACCCACATATCACATTATTATGCCCTCGCTATAGTCTTTATGCTGGGCTTAATTATTTTTTTGCCTGATAGCGGGTACGACAAATACTTTTGGGTTACCTGGACCAGGTACTTAAGGCAACATGGGTTATTCGAGGCTTACAACAACCCCGAGATAAACTACCACCCTGTACTTATTTATTTAATTGATGCGTTTTCATTTTTACACTGGCGGACCATTGATAACACCAGCATTAATTGGCTAAAAGTCCCTACAGCGGTGTTAGACTGGGGTATTATTTTTATTGCCTTAAAGTTGATGCAGAAGCATAAGGTAAACCTGCAATGGGGTTTGTTATTGGCTTTCAATCCTGCCTTTTGGTACAATACCGTTATTTGGGGGCAGTTTGATAGTATCTGGGTATTCTTTACCCTGCTATCATTTTATCTTGCCGACAGGGGGAAATTCTATTATTCTACCCTGGCATTTTTGCTTGCCATTAATACAAAACTTTTTGCCCTGTTTTTCTTGCCCTTTTTAATCGTGATGTGGAGTCGGTTAAAGCCCGATACCAATCTAAGCAAAACAAAATTTCATTTTTATCAGGAAGACAGCATTGGCGCCATTGTAGTTAAGTACATATTATTCCAGCTTTTAATTTTGTTACCATTCCTGGGCAATACCCAATACACCATTGCACAAATCATCCAACGCTCTACCGAGTATTACAATTCCGTATCGCGCAACGCATACAATATCTGGTACTATTTCTTCGACAATCCTGTAACTACCGCCGACACAAACCTTTTAGCACCCGCAATAATTGCCGCAGGTTTATCCTTCATCGTCCT
Source organism: Bacteroidota bacterium (assembly GCA_027483285.1). Taxonomy (GTDB): domain Bacteria; phylum Bacteroidota; class Bacteroidia; order CAMBQF01; family CAMBQF01; genus CAMBQF01. Next base: position 1,483 of record JAIXUZ010000034.1, on the reverse strand, counting down.
GCTGTACCTTCAATACAAAAACAAGTTAAGCATTTGGAATAGCGCCGCATTAGCATCGTTGGTATTCTTCCTATTCCTGACCCGTATGCACGAGCGCTACGCCCACGCTGCAATGGTGTTTAGCTTTGTCGCTTGGGTTACCCCATACATTGCTACACGGTCAAAATTCCAACGTCAGTTAAAAAAAGATGAATTGCAAAAACAAGCAGAGCAGATGCATTCATCCGGTATTATTGCTTTTGGCTTAATAAGTGTAGCCTACATACTAAACCTGGAAGCTGTTATGCAAACACTTAACAAATCGCTGGGTTTTAACATCAACTACAATTCCATTTTATTTAACCCAAAACTTATTGCAACTTTGTACGTTATTTCGTTAATACTACTTTTGTACAATACTTTAAATACCCGTAAACTCCCCTCTCCTTAGGGAGAGGGGTCGGGGGTGAGGCTCATGGACTTATACTGCAATAGCTTAACACACTACTCGCGCTACGTTACACGCGAGGTAAACATTGGTGGCTTACTTATGGGCGGCAACAACCCTATCAGGGTGCAGTCTATGACTACTACCGACACCCTCGATACCATTGCCACCGTGGCACAGGCCATCCGCATGATAGAGGCCGGCTGCGAGCTGGTGCGCATTACCGCGCCCAGTATGAAGGAAGCGCAAAACCTGCAAAACATAAAAGACGAAATACGCGCCCGTGGGTATAACACTCCTTTGGTAGCCGATATACATTTTACCCCCAACGCCGCCGAAATTGCCGCGCGCATAGTAGAAAAAGTGCGCATAAACCCAGGCAATTTTGCCGACAAAAAGAAGTTTGAGCACATTGAATATACCGACTCTGCCTACAATGAAGAGTTAGACCGCATCCGCGAGCGTTTTACCCCGCTGGTAAAAATTTGCAAAGAGCACGGTACCGCCATGCGCATTGGCACCAACCACGGCTCCCTTAGCGACCGTATCCTTTCGCGCTATGGCGATACCCCACTGGGCATGGTAGAAAGCGCCATGGAGTTCCTGCGTATTTGCGAGGATGAAAACTTCCACAACATAGTCCTTTCTATGAAAGCCAGCAACGCCCTGGTGGTGGTTGAAGCCTACCGATTATTGGTTACTACCATGCAGCAAAATGGCATGAACTACCCACTACACTTAGGCGTTACCGAAGCGGGCGATGGCGAAGATGGCCGTATAAAATCGGCTGTGGGTATTGGTACGTTATTAGAAGATGGCTTAGGCGATACCATACGCGTATCGTTAACCGAAGACCCGGAGTTTGAAATACCCGTAGCAAAAGCATTAGTAGAACGTTACAGCACCCGTGCAGCAAATCAGCAGCCTATTGCCCCGGTGCAGGAAAGCATCACACTTCCTTACAGCCCGTATGAGCATGAGCGCCGGTCTACTACCGAGGTATACAACATAGGCAACCATAACGTTCCACGCGTTATTGCCGACTTTAGTACAACA
>JAIXUZ010000151.1 GCA_027483285.1 Bacteroidota bacterium | reverse complement strand
TCTGGTGTACAGATGAGCAACAAAAGTGATGCAAAACGCCAAAAATGACGAAAAATGACCGTTGGTCTAAAAACGCGAAAACCCTTGACTAGCAAGGGTTTTAGTTATCAATGTTTGTTTTTGATTATCGTTGTTTGTACGGGTTTATTTGCCGATACAAAAGCGGCTGAAGATGGAACCGAGGATATCTTCAGGTGTAATCTGCCCCGTAATCTCGCCCAGGTGGTACAGGGCCTGGCGCAGGTCTATGGCTAAAAAGTCGCCACTGGTCCGGTTGGCAAGGCCTGTGGTAACCTTATTTAGGGCGGCAGAGGCATTTTTAAGGGCCTCGTAGTGGCGCAGGTTGGTAACCACAAGCTCGCTACCCGTGTTTTGGGCTATGCCGCTAAGTTGTACAATGCGTTCTTTTAAAACCTCCAGCCCATAGTTGTTTTTTGCCGAGATGGGGATAACATTGGGGTTTTGCTCTATCTGCGCTAACACGGCAGGTTCGGCAACATCGCTCTTGTTGGCTAACAGTATGTAGGGTATGCCAAAGCCCTCGGCGGTTTGTTGCTCGGTGGCCAGGGTAGATGAGTCTTCGCCCGTGCCGGCATCAAACATATAGAGCAGAATGGCCGCGTTCTTTATTTTTTCGTAGCTGCGTTCAACGCCAATCATCTCTATGGTGTCGGTAGTGGCGCGCAGGCCGGCGGTGTCTACAAACCTAAAGCTAATACCATCCAGCACCATAACTTCTTCTATGGTGTCGCGGGTGGTACCGGCAATGTCCGATACTATGGCGCGCTCCTCGTTTAGCAGGGCGTTTAGCAGGGTGCTTTTGCCCGCATTGGGTTTGCCTGCTATAACTACAGGTACGCCGTTTTTAATGGCATTACCATACGCAAATGATTGGGCCAGCGCATCGACAGTTTGTTTAATGGCAGCCACCAGGTTGTTAAGGCGGGTACGGTCGGCAAACTCCACGTCTTCCTCGCCAAAGTCGAGCTCCAGCTCTATCAGGGCGGCAAAGTCTATCAGTTCCTGCCTAAGGCGGGCAATCTCTTTAGAAAAGCCCCCTTTTAGCTGTTGTATTGCTAAGCGGTGCTGGGCAGCGCTGGTAGATGCTATAACATCGGCAACGGCTTCGGCCTGGCTTAGGTCCATACGGCCGTTCATAAAGGCGCGCATGGTAAACTCGCCGGGCTGGGCAAGGCGGGCACCGTGGTTCATAAGTAGCCGCAGCACCTCGTTTTGTATAAACAGCGAGCCGTGGCAGCTAATTTCGGCAGTATCCTCGCCGGTAAAAGAGTTGGGGCCTTTAAAAAAGGTAACCAGCACCTCGTCAACCGGGGTGGCACAATCGGTAATGTTGCCAAAGTAGGCCTTGTGGCTTTCAATGGTATCGGGCGTTAACCCCTTTTTCAGGGACTTAAAAATGGTGAAAACACTGCTAAAAGCCAGCGGCCCCGATACGCGTATAAGCGCTATGGCGGCAATGGCCTGGGCGGTTGCCGGGGCGGCTATGGTATCGGTATGGGTACTTTGCATAAAATGTGTGCAAATATACAATATATGATAGGGCAATTTTTCTATCTTTGCACACCTCATTATAAAACACGATATGTCAGTACTGGTAAATAAAGATTCGAAAGTTATAGTTCAGGGCTTTACAGGTAAAGAAGGTTCTTTCCACGCCCAGCAAATGATAGAGTATGGAACCAACGTTGTTGGCGGTGTTACGCCGGGCAAAGGGGGCCAAACCCATTTAGACCGTCCCGTGTTTAATACCGTAGCCGATGCTGTTAAATCGACAGGCGCTAACGTGTCGCTGATATTTGTACCACCTGCCTTTGCGGCCGATGGTATTATGGAAGCCGCCGATGCGGGCATTGGGGTTATTGTATGTATAACAGAGGGTATTCCTACTAAAGATATGATTGCCGTTAAAGAATATTTAACAGGCCATAACAGTGTATTGATTGGGCCTAACTGCCCGGGAGTTATTACTGCCGATGAGGCGAAGGTTGGCATTATGCCGGGCTTTGTTTTCAAAAAAGGTAAAATTGGTATCGTTTCAAAATCGGGCACGTTGACCTACGAAGCAGCCGACCAGATTGTGAAAGCCGGTATGGGTATTACCACCGCTATTGGTATTGGTGGCGACCCTATCATCGGTACTACTACCAAGCAGGCTGTTGAAATGCTTATGAACGACCCTGAAACCGAAGCTATTGTTATGATAGGTGAGATTGGTGGTGGCATGGAAGCTGAAGCTGCCCGCTGGATTAAAGAAAACGGTAACAAGAAACCTGTAGTTGGTTTTATTGCCGGACAAACTGCCCCTCCGGGACGCCGCATGGGCCACGCTGGTGCTATTGTTGGCGGTGCCGATGATACTGCTGAAGCTAAAATGCGCATTATGCGCGAGTGCGGTATTACCGTGGTTGATTCGCCTGCTGTTATTGGCAAAACCATGGCCGAAGTACTTGGAAAGGTGGTTGCATAGTTACTACAAAACATAGATATATAAAAAAGCCCTTCTATTTAGAGGGGCTTTTTTTATATCTTACTGTTGATTATTTAAACCAACTCCGGTTCTTGCTTTTCCTTCTTAGGCGCACCTTTTACCAGGCCTTTTTCAGCCAGTTTATCCTCCGTATCGGGTGTGCGTGCTTTAACCTCATCAAAGGTTTTTTCGTAGTCTTTGTGGTTGGTGCCAAGCAGGCGGTCCCAAATATTAAAGTAAAGCCCATAGTTGCAATTTACCTTGCTATGGTGCATGTTGTGGTGGGTAGATGTGTTGGCCCATTTAGTAAGCCTACCGGTAGTAAACCCTTTGGGGAAAATCTCAAAACCCAAGTGTCCTATAACATTTAGTGTTATTTGAAACAGGCCCATAGTTAGCAATGCTATAGGGTGCAAAGGCACTACAAATACAGCCATTGGAACAAATAAAAACTGCACTACAGCTTCTATAGGATGAAATGAGAAGGCAGCCCAAGGGGTAGGGTCGGTGCTTTTGTGGTGTATTTTATGGACAATAGGAAAAATGGCCTTGTGGTGCATGGCCCGGTGCGTAACGTAAAAGTAAAAGTCGTGCCACACAATTAAGCCAACGGTACTTAAGCCAAGGTATAACCAACCCCTTTCAGCAATATCAGTATATAGTGGAGAATAGCCCTGCTTAACAAAGTAGAATGATATTGTACCACATACGCTGATGATAATAAGGCTTATTACCGACCAGAATATCTCGTGCTTAATCTTTGCTTTTTGTGGGGTACGCAATTGAATTTTTTTGTAGAACCAGGCACGGCGTTTCCACAAATAGAAGATAGAAAACATAATACCCGCAGCTAGTGTGTAACGGATAAAATGCGTTGTTAGCGATTTTACCAGTATTTCGCGTACTAACTCAAAATTAATGGAAAGAATCATGATTGTCCGTATAATTTATCAAAACCACGGCATAAGCTGCTACCCCTTCTTCTCGGCCTACAAAACCCATGGTTTCGTTGGTGGTAGCTTTTATAGCAATATCATCAACCGTTACACCTAAAATAGGGGCAAGGGCTTGTTTCATATCATCAATATGAGGGTTGATTTTAGGCTCTTCTATTACCAATGTAGAGTCTACATTGCCAACAACAAAACCCCGTTCGCCAATAAGCTTAACTGTTTCGGCAAGTAACAATTT
>JAIXUZ010000404.1 GCA_027483285.1 Bacteroidota bacterium | reverse complement strand
GCAGCGCACAGTAGACAACGCACTAGAGCTAGCACTATGGCTTGAGCAACAACCTGAAGTGGAATATGTGAATTACCCGGGGTTGCCTTCTTCACCTTACTACGGTTTAGCAAAAAAGTATTTACGCAACGGCTATGGTGGTGTACTTAGTTTTAAACTTCGCGGCGGAAAGGAAACAGCAGATTCTTTGGTTAATCAACTTGAATTGATTTCGCACTTAGCCAACGTAGGCGATGCTAAAACACTCATCATTCATCCTGCGACGACTACGCACGAGCAGCTTAGCGCTGAAGCACAAAAAGCAGCCGGAGTTGAACCAGGAACACTGCGCCTAAGCGCAGGAATTGAATACATTGACGATATAAAGGCCGATCTGCGCAATGCATTGAACAAAAGCACTACCCCCTCAAGCCCTAAAAAGGATGAATCTGTTCTTGCATAAAGATCCGATTACTCTTGAGAACGGTACAACACTTTCGCAGGTGGAGGTGGCCTGGCAAAGCTTTGGTCGCCTCCTCCCTGACGGGAGTAATGTGGTATGGATATGTCATGCTCTAACAGCAAACAGCGATGCCGTGCAATGGTGGAAAGGATTGATAGGCCCAGGTATGGCTATTGATACCGATAAATTTTATGTGATTTGTGCTAACGTTATAGGCAGCTGCTATGGCAGTACAGGACCGCTGAGTATCAATCCTAAAAACGGACAACCCTATTATCATGACTTTCCATTCATCACTATTCGTGATATGGTGAAAATACATGATTTACTTCGGTTGCATCTGGGTATTAAAAAGATTCGGTTACTTATTGGCGGATCATTAGGCGGACAGCAGGCTCTGGAGTGGGCCATAGAACAACCACAAGTAACTGAGCAGTTGATATTAATTGCAACTAATGCAAAACATTCACCATGGGGAATAGCTTTTAACGAGGCACAGCGTATGGCTATTGAAGTGGACCCAACTTGGGCATTGCAAAATCAGCAAGCCGGAGCAGATGGTTTAAAAGCAGCACGAGCCATAGCGTTGCTTAGCTACCGAAACTATGATGCATACCACGAAACACAAAAGGAGAAAACGGATGAAATATACGATCAATTCAAGGCTTCAGGATATCAACAATATCAAGGATTGAAATTAGTAAACAGGTTTAGCGCCTTTAGCTATTGGACACTATCCAAGGCAATGGACAGTCATAATGTGGGACGCAAACGCGGTGGGGTTGAACGTGCGCTAACTCAAGTAAAAGCCCAAACTCAAATAATTGGTATATCGAGCGATTTGCTTTTCCCCTTTGAAGAACAACAGTTTATAGCGAGGCATATACCTGGTTCGCAAATCGAGATAATTCCCTCGCGATGGGGGCACGACGGTTTCCTTGTCGAAATCGAAAAGCTAAGTACTATTCTTAATCAATTTATAATCAAAAATAAATAAACACGAACCATCCGATTCACCAAGAATCGGACAATGTTCAGAACAAGTAAAGATATGAGCACTATTAAAAAGGTTATATTAATTGGCTACGGCACGGTGGGGCAAGGCTTTTACAAAGCGTTGAAAGCAAGCCCAATTGAGGGGATAGAACTGAAAGCCGTGGTTGTAAAAAACAAAGACAAAGAACGCGATATTGCTGTGCAATACGATGCAATAGCTACGGTAGAATCGTTTTATTATGACGTTATAATTGAAGCGATAGACGATTCAGAAGTTGCATTTACGATAGCACGAAAGGCTTTGATAAATGGCAAAACCGTTATAAGTGCCAGCAAGAAAATGTTGGCAAAGCACCTCATTGAGTTAAAGGAACTTGAGCGCACATACGGTGGAACACTTTTATATGAAGCAGCAGTAGCGGGTGGTATTCCTGTGCTACAAATAACGGACAACTACTTGGCCAATGATACTGTTCATAGCGTGCGTGGGATATTGAATGGAACAACCAACTATATACTTACGCAAACATTTCAAAAAAAAATTAATCCAACTGAGGCGCTAAAGCAAGCACAAAATGCAGGGTTTGCTGAAAGTAATCCTCTTAATGATTTGAATGGATCTGATGCACGTTCCAAATTAATATTATTAGTTGAAAAACTGTGGGGTATTGTGCTTAAAGAGGAAGACGTTCTTACATTTGGTATTGAGCATTTAAACTCAGATGATGTTCAATACACCCAAGACCAATACAAAGAAATACGTTTGATAGCGCAGGCAATCCGCGAAGGAGATGAAGTATTTGCAACAGTGCTTCCTACGTGGATAAATTTGAATGACAATTTAAGCGCTGTACGCGCAGAACACAATGCGATTGTTTTTGAATGTGAATACCTTGGAGAGATACAGCTAACTGGACCTGGCGCAGGCAGGGGACCCACAGGTAAAGCTATATGGAATGACCTTTGGCAGGCCTCACAATCCAATCGTTACAATCAACTAAGGTTGCATTTACAATCCCTAAACACAAAGGGGCATAAAGTGGCAGTTTATGTTCGCTATTCCAATGAAGCTATTCGCTCAACCTTAACCTTTGATAAAGCAAAAGAAACAATAGTTAATGGTGAGTTCAAGTATTTAAAGGGATTAATTGATGTGTCGGAATTGCAGAAGCATAAGGAATTATTGCAGCTTGACAAAGCTACAGTAATTGCCACAGGCTATTCTCTAGAGCATCACTAGCGCTTGTAAAACAACCAACCGCCCTAAATTAAACAGTTTAAACATTGATAATCAGAGTACTTAAATGCTAAAAGGCTACCACAGGGGCTTCAGGATTTGTCTAAAGAATGGCATTTTTGATTAAAAAAGATAATCAACGATATGCCACGAGTAAAAAGTTGACCCATAAATAAATCTGGCAAGCAAAAAAAAATACAAATCATTGATTTACACAGTATTAAAATTAAATATTGACAGAAGGGCTAAAACAAAAAAGGTTGACATTTCTGTCAACCTTTTTCCTAATGTAGCCCGTAGGGGAATCGAACCCCTCTTGCCAGAATGAAAATCTGAAGTCCTAACCGATAGACGAACGGGCCATTGCCTCGATTGGGGTTGCAAAATTACAT
>JAIXUZ010000054.1 GCA_027483285.1 Bacteroidota bacterium | reverse complement strand
GTCGATATCAGAAGTGATAAGGTTAGCAGCTTCAGCATCGGTACGGGCAATGATTAACGAAGGAACGCCCATAACATCGGTAGCTAAACGTGCAGCAACCAGTTTGGCAATAGCCTCTTGGGTTGGCACCAATACTTTACCACCTAAGTGGCCGCATTTTTTAGCTGATGATAATTGGTCTTCGAAGTGAACACCTGAAGCACCTGCCTCAATCATTTGCTTCATCAATTCAAAAGCATTAAGGTTGCCACCAAAACCGGCTTCGGCATCGGCAACAATAGGCACTAAGTAATGGATATTTTCAGTACCGCCAAGGGTTTGGATCTGGTCGGCACGAAGAAGGGCCTGGTTAATTTTTTTAACTACAGAAGGTACACTGTTCGCTGGGTAAAGGCTTTGGTCAGGGTACATTTCGCCGCTAAGGTTAGCATCAGCAGCTACTTGCCAACCTGAAAGGTAGATAGCCTCAAGGCCAGCCTGAACCTCTTGTATAGCCTGGTTACCGGTAAGGGCACCTAAACCTGCAACCCAATCCTGGCTGTTAAGTTTGTTCCACAAACGCTCTGCACCAAGGCGGGCAATAGTGTATTCAATTTTGTATGAACCTGAAAGGTTAACTACCTCTTCGGCAGTATATGGACGTTCGATACCTTTCCAACGTGGGTTGGTAGACCAATCGGCTACAAGGGCGTCTATTCTTTCTTGCTTATTCATTGTTTTGGGGCTTTTATTTTTTTAAAAGTTAATGTTTCTTAATTAGTCTATTTGATTATAGGCGTTCAGAGTTAAAAACTCACTAAACTCAGCAGCTGTAGCCAGTTCCACAAACATGGCAGTAGCCTCTTTATATTTTCCTGCAGCAAATTTATCTTCGCCAACCAGCGCTTTAATCTGTTCTACAGCCTCAGCTACAGTTTGATTAAACAGGGTATGGTCTATAACGGTGCCGTCTTGCAGCTTAGCACCATTGTGGAGCCATTGCCATACCTGTGCGCGGCTAATTTCGGCTGTTGCGGCATCTTCCATCAGGTTGTAGATAGGTACACAGCCGCTACCACGTAACCAAGCCTCTATGTATTGTATAGAAACGTCTATGTTGTTTTTAAACCCTTCCAGGGTAATAGTACCTGCTGGGACTTGTAACAAGTCGGCAGCGGTAACCTCAACATCAAGGCGTTTGTTAGCAATTTGGTTAGGCGTAGGCATGTATTTATCAAACACCTCTTTAGCCACACTTACTAAGCCGGGGTGGGCAACCCATGTTCCATCGTGGCCGTTTTGCGCTTCGCGCTCCTTATCGGCCCGTACTTTAGCCAAAGCCGCAGTATTAGCATCCTCATCATTTTTAATTGGTATTTGCGCAGCCATACCGCCCATTGCATGTACATTGCGGCGGTGGCAGGTTTTAATTACTAGTTGAGAGTATGAACTCATAAAATGCACCACCATGGTTACCTGCGCACGTTCGGGCAGAGTAAACTCAGGGCGCTTTTGGAATTTTTTGATGTAGCTGAAGATATAATCCCAACGGCCACAGTTAAGGCCTGCCGAGTGTTGGCGAAGCTCATACAGAATCTCGTCCATCTCAAAAGCAGCCAAAATGGTTTCAATAAGTACGGTAGCTTTGATAGTGCCTTGCGGTATGCCTAACTCGTTTTGTGCAAATACAAACACATCGTTCCACAGGCGGGCCTCTAAGTGGCTTTCCAGCTTAGGAAGATAGAAGTAAGGGCCGCTGCCTTTAGCAATAAGGGCTTTAGCATTATGAAAGAAGAACAAGGCAAAATCAGTTAACGAACCTGATGCAATCTCCCCATCAATATATATATGCTTCTCGTTTAAATGCCAACCGCGTGGGCGAACCTTTAAAACAGCCGTTTTCTCATTCAGTTTGTAGTCTTTGCCATTGTTGCTGTAGCTAATAGTACCAGCAATAGCATCGCGCAGATTTATCTGCCCATCAAGGCAATTAGCAAATGTTGGCGAGTTTGAGTCCTCAAAATCGGCCATGTATACATTAGTGCCAGCATTTAGTCCATTGATAACCATTTTACGGTCTACAGGGCCGGTAATTTCCAAACGGCGGTCTAAAAGGTCGGCAGGTAAAGGAGCTACTACCCAGTCGGTTGCGCGAATTTGTGTAGTCTCAGGTAAAAAATCAGGCAAAATGCCGTTGTCTATATCGTGTTGACGCTCAACTCTTTTAGCCAAAAGAGCCAGGCGGCGCGCATTGAAATTGCGGTGAAGCTTGCCTAAAAATGCTAAAGCATCGGGTGTTAAAATCTCGGCATTGGTTGCACTAACCGCTGCTTTAATTTCAATTCCATTTGTTACTTCCGTTTCCATTAATCCAATTTTATAATGCAAACATAATTAAAAAAATCAAACCAGCGAATATTCGCTGAAAAAAAATATTCGCTAATTTAAAATATTCGCTGTAAAGTAGCCCGTATCTTAAAAAACATTAATTTTGCTTAGTTTATACCCTTATGAATTTTACGGAAGAAGACAGCATAAAATTAATTTTTGGCTTGAAAATCAAGCAATTGCGACAAACCAAAAATTTATCGCAGCAAGAGCTGGCTGATGCTGTTGGCATGGCTGTATCTTATATTAATGAGATTGAGAAGGGTAAAAAATTCCCAAAACCCGATAAAATTAACGGGCTGGCCAAAGAACTTGGCACCAATTATGAGAACCTCGTATCGCTAAAAGTTAATAAAGCACTTGCACCCGCAATAGAGATAATAAACTCACCCATATTTAAAGAGTTTCCGCTTGATATGTTTGGCATTGATGCCTCTAAACTATTAAGCATGATAGCCGAGGCGCCCATCAAGGTTAATGCCTTTATTAATACCCTGGCTGAAATTGCCCGCAACTATAACCTAAAGCAGGAGAATTTCTATTTTGCCGCTTTGCGCTCTTACCAAGAGATGCATAACAACTATTTTGAAGATATTGAAAAGCAGGTAGAAGACTTTATAAAAGAATTCAACATAGATTTTACCCCACGCTTTGATACAGGCCAGCTGGTGACCATACTTAAAGAAAAGTATAACTATACATTAGACTATAACGAGATTACTGAAAACCCAAAACTAAATGGCTTTAGGAGCATTTTGGTACCGGGCGATGAAAACCGATTTTACATTAACAACAACCTGCGCCCCACGCAACGCATATTTATTCTGGCCAAAGAAATTGGCTTTAATTATATGAAGATTAAAGAGCGCTCGTACACATCATCGTGGGTTAAGGTTACTACGTTTGAGCAGGTGCTGAACAACTTTAAAGCATCTTATTTTGCCAATGCGCTGCTAATAAACAAGAGGTTGTTTTTAACCGATCTTGAAGAATATTTTGGTAAAGACAAATGGGATGGCGAGGGTTTGGTTGATTTAATGTTAAAATATTACGTTTCGCCCGAAACATTTTTGCACAGGCTTACCAATTTGCTGCCAGAATATTTTGGCCTAAACAGCCTGTTTTTCCTTCGTTTTAACGATGGCGAAACACCCAACAAATACTACCTTACCAAAGAGCTGCACCTATCGGGCAAACACAACCCACATGCCAACCAGGTAAACGAGCATTACTGCCGCCGCTGGATATCTATTACCATGCTGCAACAGGTAAAGGCACTTAGCCAAACCGGCAACTATAAGCGCCCAAAGGCTGGCATACAACGCTCTCAGTATGTAGATAGCAAAAACGAATACCTTTGCATTACCCTTGCAAGACCGCTTAATCGCAAGCCCCATTTAAGCTCAAGTGTCACTATTGGTTTTTTGATAAACACAGAGTTTAAAAAGCGGGTTAAGTTTTGGAATGACGAAAACATACCCATAAAACTGGTTAACGAATCGTGCGAGCGTTGTTCATTAACTGATTGCGAGGTGCGTGCGGCCCAACCCGTATTTTACAAAAAACAACAGGAAACCAATACGCTGGAAGCCGAACTGAACGAGTTTATAGAGAGAATAAAGCAGTTGCAAATGATATAAAAAGCCATCTGACAAATGAAAACAACCGCGGAAATTTATAATGTTTATAAATCTAACCCCTTACTATAGGTAATTTCGTTAAAATTTCGTAAATTGCGTGTATTAAACTTTATCATGGGAGAAAAAACATTTACTACCGAAAATCAACCAGCCTTAGTAACCAAACACGAACAAATTCTCGACATTATTGATGGGGTACTAACCAACTCATCAGCTTTAGGCATTACCAAACAGTACACCGAAGACGAATCGTACGATGGTCGCATAATAACGCTTAAAGGAAAACAACTGGTAAACTTTGGTTCTTGCAGCTACCTTGGCCTTGAAATGGATGAACGTTTAATCAACGGCTCTATTGATGCTGTTAAACGTTACGGCACGCAGTACTCTTCTTCTCGCGCTTATGTATCTTGCGGTTTGTATACAGAGCTGGAGTACTTACTGGGCAAAATTTTTAATGGCTATGTTAATATATCGCACAGTACCACGTTGGGCCATATATCAAACATACCTGTTTTAGTAGGCGACAATGATGCTGTTATTTTAGACAGCCAGGTTCACGACTCTGTGCAAACTGCCGTACAGCTTCTAAAAGCTCGCGGCGTGCAAATAGACCTGATGCGCCACAACCGTATTGACATTTTAGAAGACCGCGTAAAAGAGCTGATAGGCAAATACCGGAAAGTATGGTATTTTGCTGATGGTGTTTACTCTATGTACGGAGATTTTGCGCCTATGGAAGAGATTACGGCGCTTCTTAATAAATATGAGCAGCTAAACCTTTACATTGATTGTGCCCACGGCATGAGCTGGTGCGGCCCAAACGGCGCAGGGTATGTTGCAAGCCATCTTACAAACCACCCACAACTATTCCTTACCACATCATTAGCCAAAGCTTTTGGCGCCTGTGGCGGTGTTATGGTTTATAATGATGAGCGCACCCGCGACCGTGTGCGCAACTGTGGTGGCACCTTTATCTTCTCAGGCCCTATCCAACCTTCCGTATTAGGTTCTGCTATTGAGTCGGCTAAAATCCACTTAACAGATGAAATTTATGTTAAGCAAAACCTGTTACAAGACAAGATTAACTACTTTAACCGCCGTTGCCGCGAGTTAGGTTTACCAATAATTAATGAGACAAACTCACCAATATTCTTTATTGGTGTTGGCCAGCCAGGCACAGGCTATAACATGGTTAAGCGTTTGTTAAACCTTGGTTTCTTTATAAACATTTCGGTATTCCCAAGTGTATCCTACAACCGTACCGGGTTGCGCATACCAATTACGCTGCACCATACTACAGAAGATATTGAAAGGCTACTAACAGCAGTAGCAGAGCAACTACCGTTTGCCCTTGCCGACACAGGCCTTACAATGGCTGACATTTACAAAGCTTTTAAACTTAAAAAAGCTTAATGAATATTTTACTGACATAGATAACACAATGAAAAAAGGGGACAGTTGTCCCCTTTTTTCATTTAAAAAGGACAATTGAAATAAAAGCACTCTATTTTATAACAAAACTTACATGTGAATAAAAAAACCAGATACTCTTATTGTTAAGGTAAAGCGCCTGGTTAGATTTGCTTAAAATTATTACCAACCACCACCACAATGTTCGGAAAAGCATTAAAATTTATCCCCTTCGGCAAGAAAGGCACTTACTTTGGTGAGATAGCCGCTGACGATATCATATCACAACAGCGCTACAACCTGTTCCGGTTCTTCTCTATGGCAGGCGCTTTAATTAGCCTTCTGGTAGCCGCACAAGCTGTAGACACGTTTAATGTACCTGTACTAGGCGGTATATTGGTATTTACATCTGTAGCCTATATAATAAACTACTACACGCTGAATAAAACCAAAAATACCGTAGTAGCATATTCAATAAGCATCTTTTTAACCTTTACCACTACGCATATTTTAACCTATTATTCAGGTGGGCTTATAAGCTCTAATATGTTTTATTTGGGTGCTACTATTTTGTGCTGCTATATGTTGCTTGGCAGCAAAGCGGGCAACATTACCACCCTGCTTTTTATATTTAGCATTGCTTATTTCTACATTTTAGGCGAAACTACTGATGGTATTATCCAAAACTTACTTGTACCTAACATTGCCGATCAGGTTTACATGGTTAAAGGTATTCCAGCTGAAATAAGGCAGGACTTTTTAGTAACCGGCATCCTGTCATTGTTTTTTATTGGTGTATTGGCCAACTACCTGGAGAGTAAAAAAAATATTGTAATTGAACGCATTACCGAATCGCGCGACATACTGGCTGCCAAAAACATTGAGCTGGAAAAACTATCTATTGTTGCCAGCAAAACTGATAATGGCGTATTAATAACCGACAAAAATGGCAATATAGAATACAGCAACGATGGCCTAACCCGCCTTATCGGCTACAACTACAAAGAAATTGAAGGCCAGAAAACCTGGGATATTTTTAACGGGGTTGAAACCGACACTATAGAAACAGACCGCCTAAAAAGCAGCATAGCCGAAGGGCAAAGCTTTACTGGTGAGTTTCGCCAAAAGCATAAAGACGGAACCTATACCTGGATTGGTGTTACAGCTACGCCTATTATTGATGATGGAAAGGTAAGCCGCTATGTATTTATCAACTCAGACATTAACGAGCGAAAGATTGCAGAAGAGAAAATGAGGCTTTACACGGAGAACTTAGAGAAAGCTTTTAAAGAGCTTGATAAGTTTGCCTACGTTGTATCGCACGACTTAAAAGCACCTCTGCGTGCCATATTCAACCTTTCTAACTGGATTAGCGAAGACTACCTTGACAACATGCCGGAAGAAGGGCGCGAAATGTTTGAACGCATCCGCGGGCGTGTGTTGCGTATGGAAGGCCTTATTGAAGGCATATTGGCTTACTCTAAAATTGACCGTAAAGACGATGTGTTTATTGATGTTGACCTTAACAAGCAATTGAAAGATAGCCTTGACCTTATTGATTTACCTAAAAACTTTAAAATAGACATACAGGAAAACCTGCCTACCGTAAAAGGCGACCAGTCTAAAATACACCAAGTGTTTATGAATATGCTGTCTAACGCCATTAAGTTTAATGATAAGCCCGAAGGCGAAGGCCTTGTTAAGGTAAAATGCGAAGATGACGGCCAGTTTTGGAAATTTTCTGTTGAAGATAACGGCCCAGGTATAGAACCCCAGTACCACGAAAAGATATTTGTGATATTCCAAACATTAAATGCCCGAGATACATTCGAATCTACAGGTGTAGGCCTTGCTATAGTTAAAAAGATTGTAGATGAGATGGGCGGCAAAATATGGCTTGAATCTGAACTGGGTAAAGGCACAACCTTCCATTTTACCATGGCAAAAGACCCTGCTGCACACCGTAAAACCTTTTTGGTGGCAGCATAGTATAATAGTATAGTTAGTAATTGAAAGTTTAACCCAAATAATACCCAATTATGAAACGTAACCCAAACGCAGTAGCAGTGGCACAAAATCCATCGGTACACAGCAGCAAAAAAGTTGTCAAGGCAGTAGTAGCCCAATCAACCTATAGCGCTGCAATTAAAGAAAGCAAAATTGGTGATACCAATAAGCTTTCTGCAGACGACTTAAGTGCCATTAAAACAATTGATGCACGCTTGCAAGAGTTGTATTACCTAATAGACGAAGAAGATATTATAGGCTTTTGTTAGCCTTTTAGTTGCCAGTTCGCAGTTGGCAGTTGATAGTAATCTCTGTAAACTGCGAACCGCCAACTACCAACTTATTTCAATTTCACTTTCAAATACACCGGCTGGTGGTCAGAGTTGGCAAATCCAAGGTCTACCGTGTGTACATCAACAACCTTTAGGTTGGCCGACGTAAGGTAAAAATCTATCAGCGTAGTAAAAGTCTCACCCGGAACGTATGCCGTTTTATTAGCCCTGTTTGTGGGCTTTGTAGGATCGTATGCCACATTCCAGCCTTTAGGTATTAAGTCAGCCTCAATACTTTGTATGGTATAGCCCGGTGCTATGTTCTTATTAAATTTAAGAGCATCTACACCCGGAGGGGCCTGGTTCCAGTCGCCGCCAATAACCACATAATTTCCCTTAGCCGACTCTCCCTCTAAAAACTTTTTCAAAAACTCCATTTCGGTTTTCTTAATCTCGCCGGTTTCGTCGTAAGCGGTATTATGCGTGTTTATTACCAGCAGCTCTTTACCATTAGGCAGTTTGTAGGTAAGCACCTCCATGCAACGGTCTAACATATACAGGTTAGTAGGCCAGCTAAAGCCGCCGGGGTATTGGTAGCGGGTGCTACTTATCGGGGTGTATTTAGAGTAACTAACCAACCCACCATAGGTTTTGCCATAAGGCTGGTAGTTTAGCTTAAAGGGCACGGGTACAAACTTGCAGTTGTAGTTTAGCGCAAAGCTGTGGGTATAGTTTGGCAGGGCAGCCGAAAAACGGTCCTCCTGGTCTACATTGTAGCTGCGTTTAGAGTCTTTATCAACCTCTTGCAGCATAATAAAATCAATAGTATCGCAACCCGAAAGGTAGCCCGTAACGCCCGCAAGGTATTTGTCAGACAGCCCTTTATCAGCCCTAACACTCTCTCCGCCATCATTAAAAAAGTCCATCTCCTTACCCAAGCCACAATAACCCACATTCCAAATAAGGAAGCTATAGGTAGAATCTGCACCTATTTGCTTGCCTTTACCCTCTATGCCCAGCTTTTCGCTGGCTTCGGGTTTATAATCGGTAATGGTAGAATAGGCCAACAGGCCTCCAAAAAACACTATAGCGGCGCCAGCAACATATAGCACCAATTTTATAATCAATTTAGCAAGAGAAAACATGGGCAGATAATTTTAAATCAAAAATACCGTTCTTTGTATTGCAATTGTTTAGCTTTATAGCAAAGCTTTTAACACTACATTGTTATTGATATGCAACACAAAACACACAGCTGGAAATCGTCTGACAGACTTGATATATTTGGCCAGTACTGGCAGCCTGAAACTACCCCGAAAGCCTTGATATGCATAGTGCACGGCATGGGCGAACATAGCGGGCGCTACCCCCACTTTGTAGAATATTTTGTACCTAAGGGTTATGCGGTTTTTGCGCTTGACCACCGCGGGCATGGTAAAAGTGGCGGCCAAAGGGGCCATATGCCAAGCTACGATAGCTTGATGAACGACATGGATAAGTTTATGGCAGAGGCTAATGTGCTTTTTCCTGATACGCCCAAAATTATGTACGGACACAGCATGGGTGGCAACGTAGCGGCAAACTATGCCATACGTCGCAAGCCCACTGGCATAAAAGGCCTGCTGTTAAGCTCGCCATACTTTAGGCTGGCGTTTAACCCACCGGCATGGAAAGTATCGTTAGGCAAATTTATGGCCGGTATAATACCAAGCCTAAGCCAGCCAACAGGCTTAGATGCCTCAACCATATCTCGCGATACCAAAGAGGTGGAGAAATACAAAAACGACCCACTGGTGCACGATAAAATGAGTGCAGCATTTTTTGTTAATATAAGCGCAGCTGGAGAATATGCCATTGCCAACGCAAACCAGCTAGCTGTGCCTGCTCTGGTAGTTCATGGCGATGGTGATAAGCTAACAGCCTATAGTGGATCGGAAGCGTTTGTAGCAGCCAGCAACGGCAAAGCTACCTTTAAAGGATGGCCCGGTCGCTACCACGAAACCCAAAACGACCTTGGCAAAGAAGAGGTTTTTGCTTTTGAAGAAGCGTGGTTTGAAAAGATACTATCAGCTTAATGATGAAATTGCCCGTATATATTGGTGTTTTACTGGCGGTTGTTTTTGCCGCATGCGAAAACAAGATGAGCGAGATACAGGGCATATCTGACTACGATAAGCTGCCCACGGTAAGTAGCTACGATTTTGTTATGCTCTACAGCGACTCAGCCAGAGTGAAAGCCCGACTGGAGGCACCCAAGCGAGATAACTACGAAGGCGATAACCCATATGTAGAAATGCCGTTGGGTATGAAGGTTGTATTTTACGACTCGATAAAGCGGCCTGAAACTACGCTTACCGCAAAGTATGGCTTACGTAAAGAGAATGACGGCATAATGGAGGCGCGTAATAACGTGGTAGTTACCAACTCTAAGAGCGAAACCCTGAATACCGAGCAGCTTATGTGGGATGAGCGTACCGAGAAACTATACTCTGATGTGTTTGTAAAAATTACCACCCCCGACCAGATAATTTTTGGTGAGGGTTTTGAGAGCAACCAAAACTTTACCCAATATCGCATTAACAAAATAAAAGGTACCATAAAGGTTAAAAACAACCCGGTAGACGGCAAATAGCCATGGCTAAAATGTACCGCATATTAGAAATTTGCTGGCTGCTGCTAACCATTGCTTCTGTTGCAGTTGCACTCTATTTT
>JAIXUZ010000079.1 GCA_027483285.1 Bacteroidota bacterium | reverse complement strand
TTTCGACTATGTTAAGTTTGGGCTGATAACCATTGCGGCCATTGTTTTGCTGATAAAACCGGCCGTAAAAGAGGCCAACACCATCCGTTTGCTTATTGGCTTTGTGTTGCTGGGTATGGCGGTTTACACCGTAGCTGTAGAGGGCCATGTTATGTATGGGCTGGGCAAAATACAGTGGTTTAAAACTACGGTATGGGTTAGCATGCTGGGTAGTATATTAATCAGCATAAAAATAACGGGCCCGCTAGAGGGTATTTTGCTAAGCCCGCGCCTTAGCAGGTTGTACGGCAGGGTGTTGCCAATATTGGGTATAGTGGTGTTTTTTATCATTACCAACTCATCGTTAATTCCCGGTACGGGCGATAAATACCAGATAGGTAACTACACCAAAAGCGACCTTACGTTGCTGCACGAGTGGGTAGAAAAGAACACGGATGTGAATGCCATCATCTTAACAGCCCCAAGCGACAATAGTTTTGCGTGCGAGGCTAAACGGTCGCAGCCTATATCGTTCAAAGCCATAATCCACGAACCCGGCTTTATGCTGCGCTGGTATGCGCTGGTAAAAGAGGTGTATGGCACAAGTATTGGAGATACCAAAGGGAACAGGGCGGTGAGCATAGCCAACAGTTTGTACAAAGAGCGCAACTACAAAGAACATATAACGATACCAATTACCATAAACTACCGTATAGATAACATACAAACCTGCCAGTATATTGATAACCTGGGCAAAATTGTACACCAGCAAGGCGATTGGGTACTGACGGAGTTTTAGGGGCCTCATCCTAGCCCCTCTCCGAAGGAGAGGGGAACAAAAAGTTCGTTACCTTTATTATTAATTAAGATTTTAACCATGAAAAAGATATTTACCATACTATTGATAACACTTACAATGGGGCTAAACGCACAGGCGCTTAAGCTAAAGGCAGGCTCGGTACTTAAGTATAAAGTTACCAACGGTGCCGAGAGCTATAACCTTACCGTTATCATAAAAAGCTGGGATGCCGACCGTAGCATAGACTATGAGGTTACAGCCCCTAAAGCCGCCACAGGCAACATTATACTGGGGCAAGCCTGCTTAGATAACGCTACAGGCTTAAACAACGATTTTGCAGGCGGCGCCATGAGTATGTCTACCGAGTCGTGCGTATGGATAAGCAAGGCGGTTTATAACAGCCTGAAACGCGATTTTCAGGCCCGATTATCGTCAAAAGGCCAGGCATTTACCCTGCTGAATAATTACGAGGATGAATACAAAGTATCGGTAGACGGAAAACCATCTGTGCTTAACATTATTTATGCAGAAGAGCAAAGCGGAAAGCCTTATAAATACTGGATTTTGAACGAAGAAGCCAATCCGCTGCTGGTAAAACTGATAGATTGGGGGATTACAATAGAATTACAAGAAATTACACAATAATGGAAGTTAAATTTTTAAAAGCAATGGGTGTGATACACTATGCGCTAATAGCAGGTGTGTCGGCATTTTTGTTGGTGACTATATTTTTGGTACAGCTAAATGGTGGCGGGCTGATGGCCGGTGTAACTAGCGACCTTACCCTTATATTGTATGCCATAGTATATTTTTCTGCCTTGGCTACCGCGGGTTTTGGTATTATTATTTTTGAACGCAATATGCGCAATGCTAAACTGTTTACTACCCTTAAACCTAAAGTTGATACCTTTAAATCTGCCTACCTTATCCGCCTTGCATTGATAGAAGGCCCGGCATTTGTAAGCATTTTAGCCTATATGTTTACGGGAAATTATTACTTTTTACCTGCCACGGCTTTATGCCTGATGATGCTGTTTTTATCGCGCCCAACACAAAGTTTTGTAGCCGAAAAACTGTACTTAAATGAACAGGAAAAAGAGCAGCTTTTAGCTGTTTAAATAGCGTAAGTGGTAATATTTTCGTTCTGGTAGTCTTGTTCTATTTCACCATCGCGCAGGCGCACAATGCGGTGTGCATGCAGGGCAATATCCTCCTCGTGCGTAACAATAATAATGGTGTTACCCTCCTGGTGTAGTTTGTGCAGCAGGCCCATAATTTCGTGCGATGTTTTGGTATCAAGGTTACCCGTAGGCTCATCGGCAAGTAATATAGCAGGCTTGTTTACCAGGGCGCGGGCAATGGCCACACGCTGGCGCTGTCCTCCCGACAGTTCGTTCGGTTTATGTTTTACCCTGTCGGCAAGGCCTACCTGCTCCAACACCTGCATGGCGCGGGCATTACGGTCGCTTTTGCTGTAGCCTGCGTAAATAAGGGGCAGGGCAACGTTCTCTAAGGCTGTGCTGCGGGGAAGCAGGTTAAAGGTTTGAAAAATGAAGCCAATCTCTTTGTTACGCACCTGCGCCAGCGAGTTGTCTGTCATTTTACTAACGTTGGTGCCGTTAAGAAAGTATTCGCCCGATGTGGGAGTGTCCAAACAGCCCAAAAGGTTCATCAGGGTAGACTTACCCGAACCCGACGGGCCCATTAAGGCGACGTACTCGTTCTTGTTTACCTCTAACGATACGCGCTTAAGTACCTGTATTACTTCTTTACCCAACTGAAAGTTGCGTACTATCTTATTTAGCTTGATTATTGGCTCTGACATGCTTTAGCAAAGGTATTATTTCAATGGTCAATTGACAATTATCAATCAACATTTAGTTAGTTACCTATGTAGACGAATAATTACAGCATTTATTTTATTTATTCATCCTAATATAAAAGTCCCCCTACTCCTTTAGGAGAGGGGGA
>JAIXUZ010000297.1 GCA_027483285.1 Bacteroidota bacterium | reverse complement strand
TAACCTTTTCTGTTTTGGCTAAAAGCTCATCAACAGTATCGGCAAGAATGGTTATGTGCCCCATTTTGCGGTAGGGCTTGGTAAACTTCTTACCATATAAGTGTGGGTACACGCCTTCTGTTTTAAGCAACTCTTCCATTCCTTGGTAAACCGCCTCGCCTTCGTGGCCCGGTTCGCCAAGCAGGTTAAGCATTGATGCCGGCTTTATAATAGATGTATCGCCCAAAGGCAAACCTAAAATTGCACGCAGGTGCTGCTCGTATTGCGATGTGATGTTACCCTCTATACTTTGGTGGCCGCTGTTATGCGGGCGGGGCGCAATCTCGTTTACCAGTACCTCGCCCTCTTTGGTGAGGAACATCTCAACAGCCAACACACCCACAATCTCCAGCTTGGTAGCCACTTCAACAGCTATGCGTTGGGCTTCGGCATCAACCTCGGGACTAATATTTGCCGGGGCAAACAAGAACTCAACCAAATTAGCTACCGGATTAAAATACATCTCCACGGCGGGGAAGGCCTTCACCTCGCCTTGCGGGTTGCGGGCTACTATTACTGATAGTTCCTTCTCAAAATTTACCAGCGATTCCAGCACCGATGGTTCGTTGTACGCTGTTTCAAAATCGGCAGCAGAGCTAAGTTTCTTCACACCCTTGCCATCGTATCCACCACGGCGTAATTTTTGAAAAAAAGGCCCTTTATCTGCGTAATTCTGAGCCTCTTCCCTATTAGCAACTAAATGGTACGATGAAGTAGGAATGCCGTTGGATTCATAAAATTTCTTTTGCTCGCCTTTGTCTTGCACCAACTTAATAACGCGTGGCTGCGGGTATACTTTTACACCCCAGGTGGTTTCTAATTCCTGTAATGCATCGGCGTTAATATCTTCAAATTCAATAGTAAGGGTATGCTTACCTTTACCAAAGTCTAGCACGGTGTTATAGTCGCGGTAATCGCCGTTAGAAAATGAGGTGCACAGGTGCTTGCAAGGCGCGTTATCGTCAGGATCTAGTATATGTATTTCTACATCTAAATCTACAGCTGCCTGAATAAGCATACGGCCCAACTGGCCGCCCCCAACTACACCCAGCACGGGGCGTTTATAGCCTTTAGTTTCCATGGGGCAAAGCTAACTAATCTGAGAGTTGAAATCTGAAATCTGAAAGTAAATAATAAGAAAGTTTACCTGTTATCTGTAAGATTTCAGTTATCAGATAGCAACTATTCCCTACCTTTGCATTATATATAGTACAACATTATGGAACCCGTAAAAACCCGCATACCCGTTACCGTTTACGCAGAGGAAACGCCAAACCCAAACAGCATGAAGTTTGTGGCCAGCTACTACCTTTTGCCCGAGGGTATTGCCGAATATACCAGCATTGAAGAAACCGTAGGCTCATCGCCACTGGCAAAAGAACTGTTTGGTTTTCCTTATATAAAGAATGTATTCATCACCGCTAACTTTGTATCGGTTATTAAAACCAACGATGTGGAGTGGTTTGAAGTAACCCAAGAGCTACGCACCTTTATAAAGGAGTTTTTGGCTAATGGTGGCGAATCTATTATAAAACTACCAACCCCTAAAAAGGTAGAAACCGTTACCCCTGCACTTAGCGCGAATGATGCCGAAGTGGTGGCTAAAATTATGGGTGCGTTGGATGAATTCGTTCGCCCGGCTGTAGAACAAGACGGCGGTGCTATTACCTTCCGCTCTTTTGAGAATGGTACGGTAAACGTTATCCTGCAAGGCTCGTGTTCGGGCTGTCCATCATCAACCGTAACCCTTAAAAACGGTATTGAGAACCTGCTTACCCGCATGATACCTGAAGTTAAAGAGGTAGTGGCGATTGGGGAGTAAGCCTTCGGCTAATTCATAATGCAAAATTCACAATGGCATTTGGAGCCCATTTTGTGAAATTTTGAATTCTATAGCGTTTTGCATTCTGAATTCTGCATTTTCAATTATACATTAAACTCCAAGTATGCAGTTAATAACCTGTTAGTAGCACCTTAACAAGCTGTTTGCTGTGTTTAGCCCCTTCTCAACTTTCCTTATTTAACAGGGCTTACAGCACAAAACTTTGGTGGTGTACCTACTGTTAATTACCCTGTAACGAAAGCATAATTTTAAGCGTATACTCTATAGCCTGATACCCGATGCCGGCACGCTACAATGCTTGTAAACAATAGGAAAAATATTTTTTTTGGTTGCAATTGCCTGATACGACAACAATAGCCATTATTAACAGGGTATTTGTTAACTAAATAAATTGCATCGTATCATACTAAGATTGGAATGAAATAATTTTATAGATGTAACCCAACAAAACGCGCAAACAATAGCATCCATGGGCTTTGTAGGCGATGTTAAGAGAGTGTTAAAAAACAACCGCGATTGTGAATAACAAATGATTGTTTGGAGTGATGAAAAAGACAAAATTTGCACATCCAGTTTCACATGCGGAAATAACACCGCTCTGCCGGAAGATTTTTTGAAGGCAGGGGTAACAATATTTGCTTTATAATTTAAAAAAGACATTGAGTAATGGTAGAACCAATTTTACAAGAAAATAAGGACCGATTTGTCCTCTTCCCTATCAAACACAAGGATATTTGGGAAATGTATAAAAAAGCTGAGGCTAGTTTTTGGACTGCAGAAGAGATAGACCTATCGGCCGACACAGTAGATTGGGAACACAAACTAAGCGCTGACGAGCGCCACTTTGTAAAACATGTACTTGCGTTTTTTGCCGCTTCAGACGGTATCGTTAATGAAAACCTTGCTGTAAACTTTATGAACGAGGTGCAGTACCCAGAGGCACGTTGCTTTTACGGTTTTCAAATTATGATAGAGAACATACACAGCGAGACCTACTCGTTGCTTATTGACTCTTACATAAAAGACCCAAAAGAGAAAGACTACCTTTTTAACGCATTGGAAAATATGCCTTGCGTAACCAAAAAAGGTGAGTGGGCTTTGCGTTGGATTGATAATGGAAACTTTGCCGAGCGCTTGGTAGCTTTTGCAGCTGTTGAGGGCATCTTCTTCTCGGGCAGCTTCTGTTCTATCTTCTGGTTAAAGAAACGCGGCCTTATGCCGGGCTTAACTTTCTCTAACGAGCTTATCTCTCGCGACGAAGGCCTACATTGCGATTTTGCTTGTTTGCTTTACAAACAACTGCAAAACAAATTGAGCCAGGAAGATGTACACGCTATTATTGCTAACGCAGTAGAAATTGAAAAAGAATTTGTTAGCGATGCACTGCCTGTAAAACTAATTGGCATGAATGCCGATTTGATGTGCCAGTACATAGAGTTTGTTGCCGACCGCCTTTTAATGTCTTTGGGCTACGCCAAACTTTATAACGCCACCAACCCATTCGATTTTATGGAGATGATTTCGCTGCAAGGCAAAACCAACTTCTTTGAAAAACGAGTGGCCGAATACCAAAAGTCGGGTGTGATGTCTAAAAAAGAAGACAACGTTTTTAAACTTGATGAAGATTTTTAATACGCGTTCTTCAATTATAGTCAACCCAATTCTGTTTAACCAACTTAAAGAACCAACGTATGTTTGTATATAAAAGAGATGGCCGCAAAGAAGCCGTAAAGTTTGATAAAATAACCGCACGCATCCAAAAGCTGTGCTATGGCTTAGACCCTAAGCACGTGGGCCCGGTAAATGTTGCTATGCGCGTTATTGAAGGGCTTTATGATGGCGTTAGCACCATGGAGCTTGATAACCTTGCCGCAGAAACTGCCGCATCGTTAACTACCAAGCACCCGGATTACGCTTTGCTAGCATCGCGCATTGCCATATCAAACCTGCATAAAATTACCAAGAAGTCGTTTGCCGCTACAATGAAAGACTTGTACGACTACATCGACCCTAAAACAGGTAAACAGGCTCCGCTTATTGCTGACGATGTTTACCAGATAATATTAGACAATGCCGAGCAGTTAGATTCTGCTATTATATATGACCGCGATTTTGGTTACGACTACTTCGGTTTTAAAACCCTTGAACGTTCGTACCTGTTAAAGCTTAACGGTAAAGTTGCCGAGCGCCCGCAACATATGTTAATGCGTGTGGCTGTTGGCATACACAAAGACAATATTACAAAGGCCATAGAAACGTATGACCTTATGAGCGAGCGTTGGTTTACCCACGCTACGCCTACCCTGTTTAATGCCGGCACACCTAAGCCACAAATGTCATCATGCTTCCTGTTAACTATGAAGGATGATAGCATTGATGGTATTTACGACACATTAAAAATGTGTGCTAAAATATCTCAATCGGCCGGTGGTATTGGTTTAAGCATACACAACGTACGCGCTACAGGTTCATACATCCGCGGTACCAACGGTACATCTAACGGTATTGTACCAATGCTACGTGTGTTTAACGATACTGCCCGTTATGTAGACCAGGGCGGTGGCAAACGTAAAGGCTCTTTCGCCATTTACATTGAGCCATGGCATGCCGATATTTTTGAATTCCTTGACCTGAAGAAAAACCACGGTAAGGAAGAAGTACGTGCCCGCGATTTGTTCTTTGCCCTGTGGACATCAGACTTGTTTATGGAGCGTGTAGAGGCTGAAGGCGATTGGACATTATTCTGCCCTAACGAGGCCCCTGGCCTTGGCGATTGCTGGGGCGATGAGTTCCGTGCCTTATACACTAAGTATGAGAACGAAGGCCGTGGCCGCAAAACCATCAAAGCCCGCGACCTTTGGACTGCCATCTTAGAATCGCAAATAGAAACAGGTACACCTTATATGTTGTATAAAGATGCAGCTAACGCTAAATCTAACCAACAAAACCTGGGTACCATTAAATCGAGCAACCTGTGTACCGAGATTATTGAATACACCGCGCCTGATGAAGTTGCTGTTTGTAACCTTGCATCGTTAGCATTACCACGCTTTGTTATTGATGGTGTGTTTGACCACAAACGCTTATACGATGTAACCGTAGTAGCT
>JAIXUZ010000253.1 GCA_027483285.1 Bacteroidota bacterium | reverse complement strand
TTCGCCCGGTTGAAAAAGCAATCGCAAATACGCATTATTACCGCCATCAAGGTGCTTACCACCGTGTTTTTTGGCTACTACCTGTACGATAAATTCCAAAGCGGCACCTTTAGTGTAGATTATACACCCGTGCAAAACACACCGCTGTTATTTGCCTTGCTGCTAACCCCGCTCAATTGGCTGTTAGAGGGGTTTAAGTGGAAGCTCTTAGCATCTAAAGTAGAAAAGATAAGCCTGTTTACTGCTGTAAAGGCAGTGCTGGCGGGCCTTGCATCGTCACTTGTAACACCCTTCCGTCTGGGCGACCCTGTAGGCAAAGTGCTTTTTTTGCAAGAGGGCCATAGGGTAGAAGGCGCCATGCTAAGCGTAATAGGTAGCTTAACGCAGCTGGTGGTAACCATACTGGCCGGCTTTTTAGCCATGCTGGTTATTACCCAGGGTCAAATTGGCGACATGTTTGGGCAGTATTTTGGCTGGGGCATTGGCATTTCTATCGCCTTGGTAGTGGCATTGGTTGTAAGCTACTTCATTATTAAAAATCGTTATGCCGAAAAGCTGAAATCAGTTTTAAGCATTGGCTTTCCATTGTTAGCAGGCGTTTTCACGTTAAGCCTGTTGCGCTACCTACTTTTTATAGCGCAGTTTATCTTCGTTTTTGCCGCCTATGGCGAGGGCGAAAACCAGATAACTATAGCGGCCTTTACGGCTATCTACTTTTTTATGGTGGCTGTTGTGCCTATGTTTATTGTGGCCGAACCTGGCATGCGCGGCGCTATTGCAGTTGTGGCGTTTAGCGGCATTGCACAGGCTTTTACCGTTGCCACTATGGTGTGGATGCTAAACTTATTGCTGCCTGCTACGTTTGGGTTGATATTTTTGTTGATGCAAAAAAACAAAAACACGGCCGCACAACCCGATAACCAATTACCTTCGCAGCCTTGATTATAGCACTTAAAATAACGTTTGTACTGGCTACACTTATTGTGGGGCTATACTGCCTGTTTTTGGCTGTGGGCCTGCAAGGCTGGCAAAAGCTGCCTAAGTTGGTTTTTAAGTCGAAAGGGGTGTATAAAACAAAACTGTCGCTGGTTATTGCCGCCCGTAACGAGGAAGCTACCATTGGCCTTTGCCTGGCCGATTTAACTGCCCAAACCTACCCGCAAAAGCTAATGGAAATTGTGGTGGCCGATGATAATTCTACAGATAATACCCTAGCCGTTATAAATAATTTTGCGGCTACAAATCCTAACCTAGATATTAAGGTGCTGGCGCTTAAAGACGAGCCGGGCATAACATCGTATAAAAAGCGTGCGTTGGGTGCTGCCATAGCCGCCTCCACCGGCGATCTTATTGTTACTACCGATGCCGACTGTCGCTTTGGCCCTAAACGGCTGGAGGTTATCGCGCAGCATTATGAGGACAATCCCGTTTCGCTGATATTATTACCTGTGGTGTTTAGTAACGAAAAATCGGTATTCGAGAAGATACAATCGCTCGAGTTTACCGGCATTATGGGCATAACAGCCGCTTCTGCGGGGCTCAACAGGCCCGTTTCGTCTAATGGTGCTAACATGGCTATAGAGCGCAGGTTGTTCGAGCGTATCGGTGGTTTCGATGATCCCTATGCCTCCGGCGACGATGTGTTTATCCTCTACAAAACAAAAAAAATAGCTCCAAAGCGGATTTCCTTTTTAAAATCTACCGAGGTTATTGTATACACCGGTGCGCAAAAAACCATAGGCGGCTTTTTCAACCAGCGGGTGCGTTGGGGGGCCAAGGCCAAGGGCTTTTCTGATATGGCTGCCCTGGCATCTATCCTCTTGCTGTTTTTTTCAAACTTAATGGTTACGGCTGTAATGGCGTTAGGGTTGATTTTTTTGCCCCTGCTCTTGCCCGCCCTGTTAGTGTTCGGACTTAAACTTATTGCCGATATGGTATTCCTGGTGCCCGTTACCCGCTTTTACAAAAAGGCTGGTTTGTTGGTGTTTTATCCGCTTATGTCGTTGTGGTTGCCCATCTATATAAGTATTACAGGCATCCTGTCGCTGCGTGGCAATTATGTGTGGAAAGGGCGTAAATTGCGCTAGGCATGGCATTTTTCAAAAAGCATATATATGATAACGAAAGCCCCGGCCGGTTGGCGTGGCGCCGTTTTCGCCGCAACATCCCCGCTATGGTAGCTTTGGGCTATGTGGTGGTGTTATGCCTGGTTGCGGTTTTTGCCTACCTGATTATCCCCGATAAAAGTCCCGATGCCAATACTATGTGCTTACCCATAAAGGTTAAGCCCCCCGGTTTTACGGCTAAAATGCTTGTCATGCAAAAAGAAACAGGTATTCTTGGCGAAAATCCTTCCCGCTTGCACAAGCTGTTTTTCGGTTTCCCACAATACAATTTTTACACTCCTGTTGATACCGTGTATGTTAAAGACCGCACCTTGATGGTGTATGAGTATACAGGCGATAAAAATGTGCAACTACTTAAAAAATACACACACAACGATTTTAGCCAAAGCAATCTGGATATTGATGCCAAACAGGCTGTATTACTGGGAGAAAGAAAACCGCTGGTACGCCAGGTTACCTTTCCCCTCGGCACCGATTGCTACGGCCGCGATATGCTGAGCCGTCTTGTTTTAGGCGCACGCGTTTCTATGCTGGTAGGCATTATTGCCGTTATAATATCATTACTGATTGGTATTACCTTAGGCGCTATCGCAGGCTACTTTGGTGGCCGGGTCGACAGCCTTATCCAGTGGTTTATTAATGTAATATGGGCTATACCTACCATTCTGCTGGTTATAGCCGTATCTATTGCCTTGGGCAAAGGTTTTATGCAGGTTTTTATAGCCGTAGGCCTTACTATGTGGGTAGAGGTGGCCCGTTTAGTCCGTGGGCAAGTACTATCGCTCCGCCAAATGGAGTTTGTAGAAGCGTCTAAAGCCTTGGGGTTCAGTCACTGGCGTTCAATTTTTGTACATATCCTCCCAAATATATCGGGACCGTTGGCGGTGGTGGCGGCATCTAATTTCGCCTCGGCTATACTTATAGAGGCAGGTTTAAGCTTCATCGGTTTCGGCGTGCAGCCCCCAACTGCATCGTGGGGCACTATGATTAAAGACCATTACGGCTATATTATTCTCGATAATGCCTATCTGGCCATCCTTCCCGGCTTGGCTATCGTTAGCGTAGTATTGGCCTTCATAATGCTCGGCAACGGCCTCCGCGACGCCATGGACGTTAAAGGCGTTTCCGACAGGGCATAGCTAACTATCCCCTCTTGAGAGGGGTGTCAAAGCAAAGCTTTGACGGGGTGTGTTACCTGAAAATAAGCTATAAACAACCCAAAAACACCTTTTTAACCATAAAGTGTTTGTTAAATCCCACGGGTATTACTAAATTAGCTGTTGGCAATATTAAAAAAATGTATATTTGCCCCTTATAGAGCGATTATATGAGTTTTGAAGTATCAAAAGAAGATAAGTATTCTGTCGTAAAGGTGAAAGCCGATAAGCTCGACAGTAGTATTGCAGCATCGTTAAAGGCAGAGTTTTTAATGCTTAACTCCGATGGCGCTAAAAATATCATTTTAGATTTAAGCGAAACCATCTATTGCGACTCTTCAGGACTAAGCGCTATCCTTATTGGTAACCGCCTGTGCCGCAATTTAGATGGTACTTTTGTGGTTACCGGCCTGCAGCCAACAGTTGTTAAACTTATGGCTATATCTCAGCTTGATACCGTTCTTAACATTGTGCCTACAATGAATGAGAGCGTTGACCTGCTTTTTATGGAAGAGATTGAAAAAGACCTTAATAAAACAGACGAATAATCTAAACAACCATTATAACCCCTTAAAAATCAGTAGAAACATGTTAAAAAAGTTACTTACAGTTGTTGCTGTTGTTGCAATTTCAGCTTTTGCAGCTAACGCTCAGGCGCCTTGCCAAAACGATCCTATTTATGCCGACTCATCAGCAGGCATCTGGCCGGATGCTGATCCAGGTCTTCCTGTAGCTTGTACTAATTCAGATTACAGCGCAGTTATTCAAGTGAAAACATTAACTGATACTTCGGTTACTTTTCAAGGTATTCCTGTTCAGTTAAAAGTTAAAGGCCTTAAAGTTCTTGACGTAGTTGGCGAACCTGCAGGTTTCGTATTTGCTGCTAACTACAACGATCCTAACGGTTACTGGTTAAACGGTGGTGCTGACCCTAACTGGATTGAAATTCAAGGCTGCGTATTAATTTCTGCTCCTCAATCAGCTGTTGCAGCTGCAGCAGGTGGCGGCCCAAACAATGACGGCGTTTATCCTATTTCTGTTTATGTTGATGTTTTAGCTAAAGGTAACCCTATCCCAGCTACTTACACTTGGGTAAGTACCCTTGGCACTCCTCCTTATGGTGCTGCTATTGAATATAGCGACTATAATATTGTGGTTGATGTTTGCAACGGCATTAGCGTACAAGATGCTCTTAGCCAAAACAAATTTGATGTTGCAGCTAACTTCCCTAACCCTTTCAGCAACACTACTACCATTAAATTTAACACTGTTAAAGAAGAAGACGTTACTTTAAACGTTTACAATATGGTAGGTAGCCTTGTACACACTAACAAAGTGCGCAGCGAAGCTGGTAAAAACACTCTTGTATTTGATGGTAGCAAACTAGCTGCTGGTATGTACATTTACACAATGTCTAACGGTAAAGAAACCGTTACCAAAAAAATGACTATCAACTAATCATTAGTAAGATATTCTTTTAAAAAAGCC
>JAIXUZ010000117.1 GCA_027483285.1 Bacteroidota bacterium | reverse complement strand
CACACCAACGGTATTTATCTAACAGAAGAAGCACAGCGGTTAGATTTTATTGATTATCCTTATTCAGGTATATTCTTTCCTAATCCCGAAATTATTACAACGGGTGGCCCATCTATTATTACATACAAATGGGAGTGGAATCCCATAGTCAGTATTAGTGGTTTGCCTTATTTAGTTGTAACACAAGTAAACTGGACGGGGACTGAGCTGTATGTGCGCGCACCATTTACCCGTCGCAATTTGCCACTATACAAAAGCCATTGGTTCAGGAGTGGCAACGAATCGTGAGTTTTGGTTAGGAAATAATTAACAACAGTATGTAAGTATATCTGTAAAATAACAGCCTTTGGTAAGCAACTATTTACCACCTTTGCGGTTAGATAAGGAAACGATACATAATGAAATTCGAAACGATTCAGGAGAGGGAGATATCAACCAGCCAGAAAGATGTTGTAGTACGATTAACACCAGAAACCGAAGCCGAAAAGAGCATGTTAGATCATGGTGGAGAGGAATTAAGCAACTATTTTATATCAGTACATAATGCATTAACCATTGTTGATGCCCGTAACCCATTCTATAAGTTTACGGTAGCTAAAGCGTAGCTTTAAATTAAAAGTGAAAAACGAAAAACGAAAAATTCGTGTTTTTGCCGAATGTAAATTTTCAGTCAAATTTTTCTCATTACTGATAACTCATAATTGATAACTGTTAACTTTGCTGCTATGTTGAAAGCTACCGTTAACGGAAAACAGTATACTATTGAGCCTGATAAAGCCAACCCATTCAAAGGATTGGTAGAGGGTATGGCCTACGAACTGGACGCTACAGGCGCAGCAGAAACGGGCATGAGTGTGCTTTACAATAACAAATCGTACACGGTGGTCTTAACTAAGTCTGATAAGGAAGCCAAGCAATACACTCTGCAAATTGGCACCAATAAATACGAAGTAAGCCTGAAAGATAAGCTTGACGACCTGCTGGCTGGCATGGGCCTTTCGGCAGGTGCAGCAGCTAAGCTAAATAACATAAAAGCCCCTATGCCGGGCTTGGTAGTTAATATACTGGTTGCAGAAGGCGATACCATTGCGAAAGGCGATGCGCTATTGGTGCTTGAAGCGATGAAGATGGAGAACATCATCAAATCGCCGGGCGAAGGTGTTGTAAAGAAGATAAACATCAACAAAGGACAGGCTGTAGAAAAGAACCAGGTTCTTATAGAAATACACTAAAATTATAACTCAAACGGTCTACCTGTTCAAACAATCTAGCTATAGAATAGATTTCTACCTAAAAAATTAACTTTTAATTATTTGTAATGAAGATAGCCAAATGGCTTACGGGCGGCTTAGGCTGGGCTTTTGGTGGCCCTATAGGCGGTTTGCTGGGCTTTATACTGGGTGCTTTGATAGACGAGGCAGCCGATGATGATGCCCCACGTGTAGGAGAGGGCACTAAACGTAGTGGCCAGCAGCAACAGCGCACCCGCCAGGGCGACTTTGGGGTTAGCCTGGTGATACTTACGGCTGCCATGATGAAGGCTGATGGTAAGGTTCTAAAGTCGGAGTTGGATTATGTGAAGAGCTTTTTTGTACGGTCGTACGGAGAGGCAAAGGCGCAGGAACTTATATTGTTGTTAAGGGAAATGCTTAAGCAGGATTTCTCGCTGCGCGAAGTATGTATGCAGATACGCAGCTATATGAGCTATGCAGAGCGTTTGCAGCTGGTACACTTTTTATCGGGACTTGCAGAGGCTGATGGCGACGTAAATGCTTACGAAACAGACACCCTAAATAAAATAAGATATTACCTGGGGGTGAACCAAAATGATTACCACAGCGTTAAAGCTACATACAGTCACTCTATAGAAAGTGATTACCTGATACTGGAAATAGCATCTAGTGCTACCGATGAGGAGGTTAAAAAGGCTTACCGCCGTATGGCAATAAAGTACCACCCCGATAAGGTTGCCCACCTGGGTGATGATGTGCAGAAGGGTGCAAAAGAAAAATTTCAGCGCCTTAACCAAGCGTATGAGAATGTAAAAAAACACCGCGGTATAAGCTAAAATGCTAAAAGCTGTGTTTGGTGTTTTTTGGATATTGATTATTTATATTTTTACCGCCCTTTACTACACCGCAAAGGGACTAGTATTTGAAAAATTATTTATATTAGTAATACCTTTTAAAGGGATTTATGGAGAATTTGAATGAGAATGCCCTAAACAACGGCGAAAACGAAAACCAGCCTGTGGAGAATGTAGAAAACGCAAACACTACGCAGCCTGCTGTTGACGAAACGCCAGTTGAACCTGAAGCACAGGCAGAGCCTGTTGCCGAAACGCCCCCCGCTGCGCCTGCACCTGCTGAAGAGCCGGCGGCTGAGCCTTTGGTAGCCCCCGAGCCGGGAGAAACCTACATATCTGAAGCCCCTGTGGCCGAAGTAGAGCCGGTAGAAAATACCGAAGTGGAACAAGCCCCGCAAACCGATGAGGAAATTGCTGAGCACCATATTGAACAAACCAACTATGCTACCCTTAGCAAAGAACAGCTTATTGATGAGTTGGCAAAGTTGGTTGAGCAGGCCGATGTGAAAGCATCGAGGGTGAAAGTGCGCGTTATCCGCGACTTTTTTAATGATGCCATTAACAAAGAGAACAACGTATTGCTGGTTGACTTTTTGAACGGTGGAGGTATGAAGGAGGAGTTTACTCCGCCTGATAGT
>JAIXUZ010000431.1 GCA_027483285.1 Bacteroidota bacterium | reverse complement strand
AGCCTGGAAGCTGCCGCCGATAACATTAAAAACTGTGGTTTTGAGATGGACATCCGCGTAGAAAAAATTGCTTTTGAAAAGATGGACGCACCGGGCAAGCCCATGTTTTTAATAATGAACCCGCCCTACGGCGAGCGTTTGAAACCCGAGCAGCTAAACGGGTTATACGCCATGATAGGCACTAAATTGAAGAACGATTTCTCGGGCAGCGAGGCGTGGATTATATCGCCTAACATAGATGCTATGAAGAATGTAGGCCTTAAGCCATCGCGCAAAATAACGGTGTACAACGGCCCGCTTGAGTGCAAGTTTATGAACTTTAAAATGTTTAGGGGCAGCCTTAAAGAGTTTAAAGGGGGTGGGGCAGAAGCGGCTAAACCGACTGAGGAGTAAATGTCATCCCGAACTTGATTCGGGATCTAATAATACACCATACGTTAGTATTATACCGATTTAGCAAACCTCCACAAAGCAACCGCCTCAACAGCCTCTTTTACATCGTGTACGCGGAGTATAGAAGCCCCGTTTGCTAAGGCTAAGGTATTAACCACCGTAGTGCCGTTAAGGGCCTGGTCGGGTGTGGTGCCCAGTACCTTGTTTATCATCCCCTTGCGCGATACGCCCGCCAGTATTGGGCAACCCAATAGTTGCAATTGCCTAAGGTTGCTTAGCAATTGGTAGTTATGTTCGGTGGTTTTGCCAAAGCCAAATCCGGGGTCAATAATAATATCAGCCACCCCAAGGCGTTTCAGTTCATTGACTTTTTGAGAAAGCGATAGCAAAACTTCCGCCACCACATTGGTATACTCGGGGTTCTGCTGCATGGTTTGCGGCGTGCCTTGTATATGCATTAGTATATAGGGCACATGTAGTTTGGCTACGGTGGCAAACATAGCGGCATCCATAGTTCCGCCGGCAATATCGTTTATAATCTGTGCCCCCGCTTTTATAGCCTCTTCGGCAACAACAGCGCGGTACGTATCAACCGATAGTATAGCATCCGGAAATTCAGCAGCAATAGCTTTTACTACCGGGATTAGCCTTTGTAGTTCTTCTTCAATACTAATTTCTGTTGCGCCAGGGCGGGTAGATGCAGCCCCAATGTCGATGATATCACCCCCTTGGGTAAGTATCTCTTCGGCACGTTTTAAGGCAGCATCAATAGAATTATTTTTGCCACCATCGTAGAACGAATCGGGCGTGGCATTAAGTATCCCCATTACCACAGGATAAGCAAAACTGAAAAGTTTCCCGTTAATGTTAAAAACATTATTGGGGGTAAATAATGTATCTTGTGGCACCTTGTAATAACTTTGGGGCAAAAATACGCCCGATGACGATTGCTGCAAGCGCTGAAACCCACACAATGGAAAAAACTCTTCAACAATACCAATCTGTTATAAACCGCTGCCGCTCTGTTTTTGAGAAGAAGATGAATGATTACGGCAGTTCGTGGCGCATTTTGCGTACCTCGTCGCTTACCGATCAGTTGTTCATAAAAGCCCAGCGCATACGCAGTATTGAGGAAAAAGGTACCCAGCTTATAGATGATGGGGTAGTAACAGAGTACGAAAGCCTGGTTAACTATGCCATTATTGCCCTTATACAACTGGAGCTTACACCTGCTGAAGAGCCACACATGCCCGTTGATAAAGCCATACAGCTATATGTTAAGTACGCTGATAGTGCTAAAGACCTGATGAGCAAAAAGAACCACGACTATGGCGAGGCATGGCGCAACATGCGCGTTAGCTCATTAACCGACCTTATCCTGTCTAAAATTATGCGCATTAAGCAAATTGAGGATAACGACGGCCGCACCCTTATTTCAGAAGGCATAGATAGCAACTACTACGATATTTTGAACTACGCAGTCTTTGCCCTTATCAAATTAGAAGAGGAGGAATAATATTGACTATTCTCCCTTTAAATAAAGGGAGTACCCGAACATAGTGAGGGGGAGGGATTTTTATCGACTAACCCTTTTTCAACTTCTTACGCTCCCTAAAAGCCTTAACCTTTAGCCACACAGCCCCGGCTAAAAATAGCAACAACAACCAGTTGCAAATGCGTGCTATATAGTCGCCATGCAGGGTGTAAAACGTAAGTTCCGTATTGGCATTTATAGTTTGCTTAATAGCCGCTGGCTCCCAGTATTTTGTTGCCTGAAACATATCACCACGCTGGTTTACAAAGCATGATATACCTGTATTAGCCGACCGTGCAATACTCCGCCTGCTCTCTATAGCCCTTAGCCTTGCATAGCTGCAATGCTGGCGGTGTCCGGGGGTATCGCGCCACCAGCCATCGTTGGTAATGATAAATATAAGCTGTGCACCCTTCTTAACAAACTCGCCCATGTACTCGCCATAAACACTTTCGTAGCAAATGGATGGGGCAATTTTCATCCCGCTGTAGTGGTTTTCAAATACATGCTGAATGGTATCGCGCCCCAGGCTTCCGGTCATACCGCCAAGGTCTATGGCATACTTCTCTAAAAAGCCTGCCCAGGTTGGCATACGCTCAACCCCCGGCACTAGTTTAGACTTATGCGAGTATTGCACCAACTCTGTAGTATCCAGTTGCAGGGCTGTATTATAGCTATCGTAAAAGTAGTTGCCCTGCCTGTCTTTGCGTGCCGTAGCCGATGGCGTCTCCCACTTTTTATAGTGCCGGTAGCTCGATGCTCCTGTTACCAAAAGCGCTTTAGGAGTACCTTTCAGCATCTTACGCAGCAGTTGCACCTCTGTATACTCGTTTATAAAATCCTCTT
Source organism: Bacteroidota bacterium (assembly GCA_027483285.1). Taxonomy (GTDB): domain Bacteria; phylum Bacteroidota; class Bacteroidia; order CAMBQF01; family CAMBQF01; genus CAMBQF01. The sequence continues at coordinate 4,940 of JAIXUZ010000431.1, read as the reverse complement.
CTATACCTGCTGATAGTGCTGTTTCAGGCCCGATAATATAATCTACGGTAGGGTCTATTAATGGCTTTGCCAATTTTATAAACTTCTCGGTTTGTTGTATATAGGTTCCACTCGCAAATTTTTCGTTGTAGGGGTCTATGTTTGGCTGCACAACCAACACATTTACCGGAGCTGTTTTTTCAGTATACCCATTATACCTAATGACTGATAATACTATAGGTATCAATACAATACCTGCAAAAATTAATCCGGGGTATAATACTTTTTTTACATCAGCCTTATCAAATTTTGTCAATAAAATAAAGAACAAAATATTAGCTGCAAAAACCCATGTTGTGCCTCCAAAAACACCTGTATATTCATACCATTGCACCCATTGGTAATTCTCGCTAAAAACATTGCCCAATGTTAACCAAGGCCAGGTTAAATCCCATTCCAGATGAAATTTTTCGAAGGCTATCCAATATATTGGTAACGATATTAGCCCCCATTGCCCGGGTAGGTATTTGTAGGTAAACTGAAAGGCTGTGTATACAATGGTAAAGAACAGTGATAATAGCACAATGGCAGCTACCCCACCTGGCGGCGATGAAAACCAAACCCAGTAAGTGGTTAACGCATTCCATAAAATAAAGGCTATATAGGCAAAAAACGTTATTTGCATGGTACTGGCCCGCTGCTTTTTCAAATCATATGATATCAGCAGCAGGGGCACAAATGCTATAAAAATTAGCGGAGAAAAACCGCGCTCAGGCCAAGCTAAACTAAACAGCAACCCGCTTAAAACAGATAACCCTAACTTCTTTATAAAGCTCATAAAATGCAAATATGTAAAATTATGGTTAATGTTCAGTTTTAAATAGGCTACTAATAAGCGTTTAATTATATTTGTAGCTAAATTTAAGAGAAATAAGATGAAGAACCTTACTCTTTTAGCTGTTTTGTTGATTTTTACTGTATCGGTAAACGCACAGGGCGAGAAGGCAAAAAAAGCCTTTAATGCAGGTGTAACCAACTACGATAAGAAAAACTACTCCCAGGCGCTTAAAGATTTTGACAACGCAATTAATATTGAGCCCAAGTTTAAACAGGCCTATTTTAACCGTGGTGTTACAAAGTATGAGCTTAAAGACTACACCGGTGCGGTTAAAGACCTTACATCGTGTATCGTTTTGGGTGAAAATTCAGAAAAAATCTACTTCCTGCGTGCTAAAGCAAAAATAGCCACCAAAGAGTATGAAGGGGCATTAATTGATTGTGACCGTGCAGTAGACATTAACCCTGCTAACCACGAGAACTACTACTACCGTGGTGGTGTTAAGGTAGAATTAGGCGACTACAAATCAGCTATTGTCGATTTTGATAAATGTATTTCAATGAAAGCTGACTTTGCCGAAGCCTACAACGACCGTGGCAGTGCTAAACGTGAAGACGACGACCTTGATGGTGCCATTGCAGATTACCGCAAGTCAATAGAGTTGAAGCCCTATTTTGCACAGGCGTACAACAACCTGGGCAGCTCGCTTAAAAAGAAAGGTGATTTAACCGGTGCTATAACTGCCTACACTAAAGCTACTGAGCTTAAAAGCGATTACTACATTGCATTTAATAATTTGGGTAGCGCTTACTTTGATAAAGAAGACTACACCAAAGCAACAGAAAACTTTACTCGTGCTATACAGATTAATGCAGGCTACTTTTTTGCATACAATAATCGTGGTGCAGCACGAATGAAGAGCAAAGATTTTAGCGGTGCTGTTGCCGATTTTACACAGGCACTTACACTTAATACCGATTACACTTATGCATACCTAAACAGGGGCATTGCTAAAGAAATGAATGGCGATTTTAAAGGTGCTTGCGAAGATTGGCACCTTGCGTTGGATAAAGGCTTAGGCACAGCTCAAACCTTTATTGATAACCAATGCACAAAAAGGTAACAGTTAAAACCTAAGCAGTAATAAAATGAAAAAAATTGGACATCTCATACTTGCATTAACTGTTTGGTTTTTGGCAGGCAGCTTGAATGCCCAACAAAATGTTGAGTTTACAAAGGCTAATTTTCCAAATCTTAAGGCAGAACTTAAGGAAGCCCTAGCCAACATAAAAGAGGGAGACAAAATTTATAACCAGGGCCCCTATTTTTATGCCCAGGCTTTGCCATATTTCTTAAAGGCGAACAATTTTAATCCTAACAACGCCATACTTAACTACAAAATTGGCAACTGTTTGCTCCAGTCGCCACAAAAGGCTAAAGCCATTGAACATTTAGAAAAAGCTCAAAAGCTTAAGCCTGATATTGGTTCAGGCATTTATTTTTCGTTGGCTACTGCCTACCAAAATAATTTGCAGTGGGATAAAGCAATTGACCTTTATAAAACTTATAAAGCTACTATACCTTCTAAATACCCCGACGAGATTTTTATTACTGATAAACGTATTTCCGAATGTGAAAATGGCAAAAAGTTTGTGGATAAGCCGGTGCGTATCTTAATTGAAAACGTGGGAAATGGAATTAATACAATTTATCCTGAATACTCTCCTGTAATATCTGCAGATGAGTCTGTTATTTATTTCACCTCTCGCCGAGATAACACTACCGGTGGTGGTATTTCTAATATTGATGAGAAATACTATGAAGATGTTTACCGTGGCATTCGCGATTCTAAAGAATCGTGGGGCAATATAGCCAATCTTTCATCAGTTAATACTGATTTTAATGATGCTACCGTTAACCTTTCGCCCGATGGACAAAAGCTATTGCTTTATAAAGATGGCAAACGCGGTGGAGATATCTACCAGTCTATTCTGGTTGGTAGCGAGTGGTCTAAACCTGAGCCTTTAAGCAATTCGGTTAATACTCCATATTACGAAACTCACGCATCGTATTCTTTTGACGGCCGTATGCTTTACTTTGTTAGTAATAAGCCCGACGGGAGCTATGGTGGTAAAGATATTTATTACTGCTACGTTGATGAAAAAGGTAACTTAGGGCAGCCTATCAATATTGGGCCCGAAATTAATACACGGTTTGATGAAGAAGGTGTTTTTGCCCACCCCGATGGTAAAACACTTTATTTTGCATCCCAAGGCCACACAACCATGGGCGGGTTTGATTTCTTTAAATCTACCTTTAAAGATGGAAAATGGGGCAAACCCGAAAACTTAGGCTACCCTATCAACTCTGCCGATGATGACGTTTTCTTTGTTGTGACTGCAGATAGCCGCCGCGCTTATTTCTCATCTTTTAAACAAGATGGTTTTGGCGAGAAAGATATTTACCGCCTCACTTTTTTAGGTGATGAAAAGCGCTTTGTACTTAATACAGAAGATAACCTTTTATCTAGCCTTGATATAACTGTTAATCAAAAGCTTATAGAACAAAAGCTTGATATCCCAACGGGTGAGCTTACCATCTTAAAAGGTACTATGTACGATAAAATTACCAAAAAGCCGCTGTTTGGTACCATAGAGATTGTCGATTTAGAGCAAAACTCAATTGTATCAACCTTTACATCTAACAGTGCTACTGGTAAATACTTAGTATCTCTTCCTTCGGGTCGAAATTATTCGGTAACTGCTATTGCCGATAATTACCTGTTCAAGTCTGAAAACTTTAACATACCTAAAGCTACAGGCTACCAAGAGGTTGAAAGGGATTTTCCGCTTGACAGGATTGATGTTGGCCGTAAAATTGTATTGAAAAACATTTTCTTCGACTTTGACAAATATACTCTTCGTGATATTTCAGGCGCCGAGTTAGAACGCCTTGTTAGGTTGATGAACCAGTACCCTAAACTTAAAATTGAAATATCGGGTCATACAGATAACGTAGGTTCTGAAACCTATAACAAAACCCTGTCAGAGAATCGCGCTAAAGTGGTGGTAGATTATTTGATTAATAGGGGTATAGATAAATCCCGCCTGGTGTTTAAAGGCTATGGTTTCTCTCAACCTATCGCATCTAACGATAGCGATGGTGGCCGCCAGTTAAACCGCCGCACAGAGTTTAAAGTATTAGCTAAATAATTAATATATTAATAAAAACCAACCTTTAAAAGTTATACCGCAAATGAAAAAGTTTTTACTGTCAGCCGCAGCCATCGGCATTATGGCTATCAATGTTAATGCACAATGCACACCCGGTAACATTCAGGCCGATTTTCAACCACTTATTGCTACATCATTACCTGCAGCAGCAGTAGGTCAGCCTTACAATACTACTATTTTATTCAAGGCCCCTTCAACGCTTACTATCAGTGCTGCAGATATTCCATCAAACCTATTACCTGCCCAAATTGCTCCTTTTATTGGCTTATTGCCTGCTAGCTTTACTGTTGGCGTTGATGCTATGACTGTAGGGCCGGTTACTGGTCTTCCCAGCGGTTTAACTGCAGCAGTTGGTGGTGGCACTTCTTTCGCTGCTAATGAGCAAGGTTGTGTTGGTATTACTGGCACCGCTACTACAGGTGGCAACTACACTGTTGACCTAGGTGTGCAATACAGCATTACTTTAGATGCTTCTGCCCTTGGTTTACCACTTGGTGGCTCATTCCCAATACCTCAACCAATTCCTAGCCCACAAGCTAAAACTTACAACTTGTCAGTTCCTACTTCTATCGAAGAGTTAGATGCTACAAAATTTGATTTAACTGATAATGCCCCAAATCCTTTCTCAGACAAAACCAACATTTTGTTCAGCACCCCTAAACAAACTAATGTTGAACTTACTGTATTTAACATGTTAGGCAAAGTGGTATTCCAAAATAAATACCAGGCTAAACAAGGTAAAAACAATATCGAGTTTTCTGCTGATAAATTATCAGGTGGCTTATACATCTACAGCCTAAGCAATGGCTCAGAAGTTCGCACCGGCAAAATGCTTGTTACCAAGTAATCTATCAACTTATAGATATTAAAAATCCCCAACGGTATACCGT
>JAIXUZ010000346.1 GCA_027483285.1 Bacteroidota bacterium | reverse complement strand
GACAGGTGTGCTAATGGGGCCAAATCGCCCGAAGCTCCTAACGAGCCCTGCTCGTAAACAACAGGCAGTACATCGTTATTATAAAAATCGATTAAGCGCTGTACCGTAAGCAGTTGCACACCCGAGTTGCCATAAGCCAGCGATTGCACCTTCAGCAACAGCATTAGCTTTACTACATGCTGCGGTACCTCGGGACCCATGCCGCAGGCATGCGACATTACCAGGTTTTTTTGCAGCAAAGCCAAATCAGCATCGGCTACTTTAACGTTATATAACGCCCCAAAGCCTGTATTAATACCATAAATAGGGGTATCGCTACCCGCCATTTTACGGTCTAAATATTCGCGGCATTTTATAATTAATCCTTTTGCTTCGTCAGACAGCTCAATACGTAAGTCATTATTTACAATCCTGCTTATATCCGCAAGGCTAAGCTGCTTGGGCGAAATATGATGAATATCCATAGATAAAAAATCAACTTTATTCTCCCTCTCTTTTGGAGAGGGGGGTTAGGGGGGTGAGGCTCATTACCTAACTATAAGTTTGGCATAATATGTTTTGTTCAGGCAGTTTAATGATAGTAGGTACATACCTGCACTGTAGTTGCTAATATCTACAGGACCAACAAAACCGCTACCGCTATAGTACAAAATGCCTTTTTGTAAGGTACGCCCGCTAATATCATTTACCATTAGTGTTATGTTTTGGCAAACGCTGTTACCAAGGTCTACAAAGTATTGGCCCGGCTCAGCGCCTGGCATCACCTTCACTGCTTGTGCAAGGTTTTCGTTTATCCCTGTTTTAGCCACATAAACATTTTGGGTAATTGTATCGCTGCCACAATCGTTAGTAGCTATAAGGGTAACGTTATAGTTACCGTCGCTGGGGTATTGGTGTGTTGGGTTGGCTTCGGTTGATGTGCCATTATCGCCAAAGTTCCAGCTGTAGCTTGTACCGTTGGTTGAGCTATTTGCGAATGAGGCATCATACCCGCCTAAATCAGTAAAAACAAAACCGGCAGTTGGTGGCAAGCCACCTATAATTTGCACGGGTATGGTAAATGTACCGGGGCAGGTGCCTACAAATACTGTTTGTGGGGGGGTAGCTGTAAACTGCAGGGTTTGGCCGGTACCTATAACCGAACCTCCGTTAGCGGTATCTGTCCAGGTAATGGTATATCCGTTGGGCAACGTACCCAAAATATCAGCAAACACAGTAGCTTGCTGGCCAGTGCAGGCAGTATCGCCCTCTGCAGTTAAGTCAAAAACAGTAAGTGTGTTTGTTGATACGCCCTGAAAACCACGGGTAGCACCCTGTGGAGGAAATTCAAATACAGCCGCCGATGATGAAGTACCGTTAGCACCGCCCAAAACATTAACGCTATACGTACCAGGGGTTGTAGCTATGCGGCCTGCCCCACCGCCGCCACCTGTGCCATATACATCAACACCAAAAAGCTGCACCAGATTACCCCCTTTGCCGCCATTAGCGTTAAAGGTAAGGTTATTCATTTGTTGGGCCGATTGGAAGATAATGGTACCACCACCGCCACCGCCGCCAGCTCCGTCTTTACCTGTATTAAAGCCACCACCAGAGTTACCACCGTCAGCCCCGTTAGCTTCTACAATGCCGCCACCCGTTACAACACCGTACGACATTACATAGATAAAGCCACCACCGTTGCCACCATCACCTGCAGTGCCATCGTTTTGGTCACCGGCACCACCGCCACCGCCCAAAAAAGCACGTGTGGTTATCTGCGGGCTAACAGGCCTTCCGCCTAAGCCGCCCATATTGTGGCGCCAATCGCCCCCCCAGGCCGATGTATATAAGGGTGTAGTAAGTGCATTTTGGTCGTTAGCCGAAAATGAATAGCCGCCTTTACCACCACCATGCGATGATGAAGTAGAAAACCCGGTGCCTTCCAGTTCCCATGCTTGCGCCCAGTTTGCGTTAGAATTATCTGGCAGGCCAGTACCTGTCCATTGCTCTATCTCTCCCCCATTGGCACCGCCGCCTCCGCCGCAGTTATGGCCATTACCACCGCCGCCACCGTTGGCAGGCGCTCCCCTACCATAACGTCCATTTAAGCCATCGTAGTCTAATACACTACCTGCAATGCTCTCACCCTTTTCAGCACCTCCCGGCGCATCAGGTGTACGGTAATTCAATACACCATAGGTTGATTCATTTTCGTTTGATTTACCGCTACGGAACCCTTTGCCTGTTGCCGTTATCTTACCGTTAGTATTTATAGTAGTAGTGCCTAGCACCTCTATTGCAATAACACCTCCGCTGGTACCGTTCCATGCCTGGCAGGTAATATCAGCATTGGCATTTACAGTTAGTGTATTATAACGCGGAATACGCACCACCTGAACCTTGCCCGTATCGGTGTAGCTAAACTGTAAGGCACAAGCCAAATTTATATCGTTGCTGCCCGATATAGATTTAACCTGAACAAGCTCGTAATTGCCTGCATTGTTTAATGCTGTTATTGCACCATAAGTTATATCATCTGAAACTGCATTTATACTTGCTCCCTGCGCTTGTATTATCATTACCAAATCGCCTGCTGCAAGGTTGCCTGTAAAGCGGTTGTTGGCGTTTAGGCCATTGTTGGCAACAGTTATAGTAGTTTGCCCTGCTAAAGCATCGGCAGTTAGCACGGTATACTCATTAACTATAATACCTGTGGCTGATATTGTTTTATTGCCATCTTTACCCCTTTGGGCAAATGCAGTGGCAAGGTTTAATAATAAGGCCAATAAAAGGGCTGTTTTTTTCATCTTGCTTTAATAATAAGTTCTCAAAAGTACAAATTTGAAATTTCTCAACGCAACTATCTCTGCAGTAAAGCGGTTGGCCGTGATAGCGTTTTAATATTTATCACTGGTGCAATAGTTAAGAAAAAACGAAACAAAAATACAATATGTTGATTTATAGTTATTTAACAAAAAATATGAGTAAATATTGGTTGGTATTTAACGGCTGTGAAATCTTAACTGTAAAACTAATTTCCACTAAACAGTAAAATTTGTTGAATTATGTATCAAAGTTTGAAAATAAAAAATATTTTTGTGAAGTTTATGATTATTACCAACCATAGCCTATGAACAAAATTATACGATTTAAGAGTGTCCTGTTAATGACTAGCCTGTGGCTAATTGTTGCTACAGCAAGTGTTTCTGCCCAAAACAACGTGGGCATTGGTACCACAACGCCCGACCCCAGCGCGTTATTAGACTTATCATCTAAAGTTAAGGGTACCCTTATTACCCGGATGAACACAAATGAAATGAACGGTATTGCAGCGCCTGCAACCGGTTTATTAGTATTTAATACCGATTCGTTATCGTTTTGCTATTTCAACGCTACCCAGTGGGTATGCGGTTTAGGTGGCGCTAACAATAGCACTCCTGGCCCAACAGGTCCGCAAGGCCCTGCCGGTGTTGATGGTGTAAATGGTGTTAACGGTGCCCCCGGTCCAACAGGCCCTGCGGGTGTCGATGGCCCTACTGGCCCTGCCGGTCCTGCGGGCCCGCAAGGCATACAAGGCATTGATGGCCCAACAGGCCCGGCCGGTCCTACTGGTGCACAAGGTCCAACAGGCGACCCTGGCGCTAACGGCCCTACGGGTAGCGTTGGCCCTACTGGCCCTGCCGGTGCTCAAGGTCCTGCCGGACCATCGGGTCCTGCTGGACCGTCGGGTGCGCAAGGCCCTGCTGGTGCTAATGGTGCTCAAGGCCCTACCGGACCTACCGGTTTAGGTGGCAACAAATATTTTGTACGCGGCACTACTGATGTAAACACCGCTTCCAGTACATACACTGATATCCCACAAATGACTGTTACTTACACCCCACAAAGCGCTACCAGCTATGTAACTTTTGCAGCTTCGGGTACTTATGTAGGCACTGTTTTCTCGGCTATGTGGGCACAATTCAGGGTTGTTGTAAACGGTACACCTGTTATGACTTCTAATGCAACTGTTGGCGAAGGAGATGATATTGATGGTTTTTTCAATGGCTGGAACCATTCGTTAACTGTTCCTATCTCAGTTACCCCGGGTACGCCTACCACAGTAACTATTCAGTGGGAATTTTTCCCTCAAACCAACCAGGTATTATATAACTACCCAAGTGTAGAGGCGCATTACCGTTCATTAACTGTTTTAGACTAATTGTTTATGCTTAAACATACAATTACATTAGCAGCATTGTTTCTTACCATAGGCTTAAGTGCACAGGTAAGGGTACAAAAGGTTGCATCTAAAAGCCAGGCAGTGTTTACTGTGCAGCCTACCCGTATTGTGGTAGACAACAGTACCCCACAAACTGCCAAAGCCACTTTTACCAGTCCGGCTGCAACACATATAGTTGGCAATGCTGCTAAGCAAACACCGCGCAGCACAGAGGTGTTTGGCATAGAACCACGCCGCACCCAACCAACTAAATAAGGTTATACAAACTGTATTATACAAAAGCCCTGGTACTATGTATCGGGGCTTTTTTATGCCTTGTATTTTAAAGCCAGGGGTTTACTCTGCATACGCTAAGTAATGCCAAACAAAAAGGGCCACCCGATATAGGCAGCCCTTTTATAATATGAATAAGCTAACTGACTAGATGTCGATTTTAGCGTATTTAGCGTGTTTCTCAATAAACTCACGGCGTGGTGGAACATCATCACCCATTAGCATAGAGAAGATGCGGTCGGCCTCGGCAGCGCTATCAATAGCGACGCGGCGCAATGTGCGGAACTCAGGGTTAAGGGTTGTGCTCCACAACTGCTCGGCATTCATCTCACCTAAACCTTTGTAGCGTTGTATGCCAATACCACTTTCGCTACCGTCTTTGCCCGATAGTTCTTTTACTATCTCATCGCGTTGTTGCTCATTCCAGCAGTAACGCTCTGTTTTACCTTTTTTAACAAGGTATAATGGTGGCGTTGCAATGTACACGTGGCCACGCTCTACCAACTCCTTCATATGGCGGAAGAAGAAAGTTAAAATCAACGTGGTGATGTGGCTACCGTCAACGTCGGCATCGGTCATAATAACAATTTTGTGATAACGAAGCTTTTCTAAGTTCAATGCTTTGCTATCCTCTTCGGTACCAATAAAAATACCAAGGGCAGTAAATATGTTCTTTATCTCCTCGTTGTCAAAAATCTTGTACGCCATGGCTTTTTCCACGTTAAGGATTTTACCCCTTAATGGAAGGATAGCCTGGAAACGACGATCGCGACCTTGTTTGGCAGTACCACCCGCCGAGTCACCTTCGACAAGGAATAGCTCGCACTGTGCAGGGTCACGCTCAGCACAGTCAGACAGTTTACCCGGTAAGCCCGGCCCACCTAAAACGCTCTTACGTTGCACCAACTCGCGCGCTTTGCGTGCGGCATGGCGCGCAGTGGCAGCCAAAATAACTTTATCTACAATGGTTTTGGCTTGCTTAGGATGCTCTTCAAGGTAGTTGTCAAGCATTTCGCCCACGGCAACGTCTACCGCGCCCATAACCTCGTTATTACCTAATTTGGTTTTGGTCTGCCCCTCAAACTGAGGCTCTTGTACTTTTACCGATATAACAGCTGTTAACCCCTCGCGGAAGTCGTCGCCGGCAATATCAAACTTAAGTTTAGAAAGCATACCGCTTTTCTCGGCATACCCTTTCAATGTACGCGTAAGTGCACGGCGGAAACCGGCTAAGTGGGTACCACCCTCGTGCGTATTAATATTATTAACGTACGAGTGGATATTCTCGCTGTAGGATGTGTTGTACAACATAGAAATCTCAATAGGGATGCCGTTTTTCTCGCCGTCAATATAAATAGGCTCTTCAATAAGCGGTTCGCGGGTAGCATCTAAGTACGTAACAAACTCGCGCAAACCACCTGATGAAAGGAAGTTATCTGACACGAAAGTGCCATCTTCGTTCTTCTCGCGCTCATCTGTAATAGTTAAGCTGATACCTTTGTTAAGGTAGGCAAGCTCGCGCAAACGGCTTGATAAGGTTTCGTAATTGTATTCAGTAACAGTGAAAATGCTGGCATCAGGTAAAAAGGTTACCTCGGTGCCGCGTTTATCTGTAGTACCAATTTCTTTTACATCATACAAAGGCTTGCCACAAGAGTATTCCTGCGTGTAGATTTTACCACGCTCTTTGTTGTAAACCTTAACCTGCAAATGGGTTGAAAGTGCGTTAACACACGATACACCTACACCGTGCAAACCGCCTGATACTTTATAAGAGTCTTTATCAAACTTACCGCCGGCGTGTAACACAGTCATTACCACCTCAAGTGCCGACTTTTGTTCTTTAGCGTGCATATCGGTAGGAATACCGCGTCCGTCATCAACAACAGTAATAGAGTTGTTCTCGTGTATGGTTACAAAAATATTTTTGGCGTGGCCGGCAAGTGCCTCGTCAATAGAGTTGTCTACAACCTCATAAACAAGGTGGTGTAAGCCTTTAACGCCAATATCGCCAATATACATGGCCGGGCGCTTACGCACAGCCTCTAGACCCTCTAAAACCTGGATGCTATCGGCACCATATTCAGGCATTACTTTTTCAACTATATCGCTCATAATTTTTAGTATCTTTTCTATATCTTACAAAGATACAAAATTATACCATAAAAATTACAGCCAAACCCTACAATACGTAGGATTGTTGATAAGTTGAAAAGGATGCGTTTTTTGTTGAAAAAATGGCAAAAATTTAGTTCTTAAACAGCTTTAAAAGCTGCGCTAAATGGGCCTTCAATTCGGTGCGTTTTACTATCTTATCCAAAAAGCCATGTTCCAGCACAAATTCTGCTGTTTGGAATCCCTTTGGAAGGTCTTTACCGATAGTTTCTTTTACCACCCTAGGGCCTGCAAAGCCAATTAACGAACCCGGTTCGGCAATATTCATATCGCCCAGCATGGCGTACGATGCCGTAACGCCGCCCGTAGTAGGGTCTGTAAGCAATGATATATACGGAAGCTTAGCTTTTGCCAGCAACGTTAGCTTAGCCGATGTTTTGGCCATTTGCATTAGCGAGAAAGCTGCCTCCATCATACGTGCACCGCCCGATTTTGAGATAATCATGAACGGCATATTGTTGGCTATGCAAAAATCAATAGCGCGGGCTATCTTCTCTCCTACTACCGAACCCATAGACCCGCCAATAAAGGAAAAGTCCATACAGGCTACCATTAACGGCTCTCCGTCTACCAAACCATGGGCGGTAGCAATGGCATCGTTAAGGCCTGTTTTGGCAATAGAGTCCTCTAGCCTGTCGGTATATTTTTTGGTGTCTTTAAAATTAAGGGGGTCGCTGGCGTGCATACCGACATTTATCTCGGTATACGCATTGTCATCAAAAATAACGGCAAAATACTCTTTAGAGCCAATACGCTCGTGGTAACCACAGCTGGTGCAAACGTATTTGTTTGCGGCATGGTCCATTACGGGTATAATGGTTTTGCACGATGGGCATTTATACCAAAGACCTTCAGGTGTTTCCTTCTTCTCTTTAGTAGATGTTGTTACCCCTCTCCTTACTCTTTTAAACCAACTCATAGCAGCGTGTTTAGTTACGCAATAGTTACCTCATTAGAAAGGTACACATCCTGTATGGCATTTAAAAGGGCTACGCCCTCGCCAACCGGTTTTTGGAAAGCTTTACGGCCCGAAATTAAGCCGTGGCCACCTGCACGTTTGTTTATTACCGCTGTAGCAACCGCTTCAGCCAAATCGCTGGCGCCTTTGCTCTCTCCGCCCGAGTTGATTAACCCAATGCGGCCATTGTAGCAATTAAGCACCATGTAGCGGGTAAGGTCAATAGGGTGGTCGGTAGTAAGTTCGCTGTAAACTTTAGCATGTGTTTTGCCGTAGTTTAGCGCGTTATAGCCACCATTGTTGGTAGGCAGCTTTTGTTTAATAATGTCAGCTTTAATAGTAACCCCTAAGTGGTTGGCTTGCGACGATAAGTCGGTAGAAGTATGGTAATCTACACCGTCTTTTTTAAACGCGCTGTTGCGCATGTAGCACCAAAGGATGGTAGCCATGCCCAATTCGTGTGCACGTTCAAAAGCAGCCGATACCTCTTGTATCTGGCGGCCGCTCTCTTCAGAACCAAAATAAATGGTAGCACCTACTGCGGTAGCACCTAAGTTCCAGGCCTCTTCAACCGAGCCAAACATAATCTGGTCGAACTTATTAGGGTAGGTTAAAAACTCGTTATGGTTAATTTTAACTATAAACGGGATTTTATGGGCGTATTTACGCGATAGCATAGATAAACCGCCAAAAGTGGTGGCAACCGCGTTGCAACCGCCTTCTATAGCCAGTTTAATAATATTTTCAGGGTCGAAATAGATTGGGTTTGGGGCGAATGATGCACCGGCAGAGTGCTCAATACCTTGATCTACCGGAAGGATAGACACGTAGCCCGTATTTGCCAGGCGGCCTGTGCCGTAAAGGGCCTGCAGGCTGCGCAACACCTGTGGGCTGCGGTCGCTTTGCATAAAAATACGGTCAATAAAGTCCGGGCCTGTAGCATGCAACG
>JAIXUZ010000277.1 GCA_027483285.1 Bacteroidota bacterium | reverse complement strand
TGCCAAAACCCGAAGTTTTACTACTTTTGCCCCGGAGAGTTGGCAGAGTGGTCGATTGCGGCAGTCTTGAAAACTGTTGAACCGAGAGGTTCCGGGGGTTCGAATCCCTCACTCTCCGCCAAAAAAAAAGCCCCGATATTCGGGGCTTTTTTTGTTTAAAACAAATGGAATAACTCAAATCACTCCTTCACAAACTTCTCCTTCAATATACCACCTGTTTTGGATGTGACTTGAACAAAATACAAACCTGGAACTAAGCTTTCAACCGAAATATTTTCGGAAGCATTCGTACTCATTAATACTTTACCATTAACATCAAGTATTTCAACTCGTTCAATATTCAATTCGTTCGTTTGAATGTGTATTTCATTTTTTGTTGGGTTTGGATAAATGACTATGGATGGATTGTCTTTTGTCGATTCAGAAACGCCTACCCAAGCCGGTTCAATACCAATAGTGAAAACATGGAGCAATTGTTTATTGACCACCCATAAATTCCCAAGTGTATCTAATTCTATTCCGGCACCATCAGTAAAAATAATGGGTGTGTTCTGCTCATCATAAATAGTCCAATTACCAAGCGCGCGATCCAAATATCCTAGTTTAAGGGGCGGATTCAGAATACCAAATTCTCCAAAAAGTGCCCAGATATTGTGGTTTTGGTCTATTTCAAACTCTTTAATAATGAGATTTGTGGGCATGTTGATTGTGTTATTTGGCGTTATTGTATCAACAAAAGAGTTCCCCACCGCCAATGCAATTCCGATGTCTCCGGATTTATAAAGGGTGTCCGAATAGTTAGAAAATTTCAAGTGATAGGTCTGATTTTCAAGCATAAATGGAATGGTGTCGGAATTGTACATTAATGGAGTTCCATTTTGAAAAAACATCAAATCTCCTTGATTAATTCCCGTTGATGCCCATTGATTTCCGTTTTTAGATTCGATTCTGCGCAGATAACTTACATTACCCAATTCTGAACCTTGTGGATCGATTATCAAATAATTTTGATTTATTCTTGCACACCATATGGTATCGCCATCAGACGATAAGTGCACACCATTCACACCTCCTGGTATGGTACTCCAATTGGAACCATCAAAATTGACTAAACCGTAATAACGATCAACTAAAACCGATCTATTTGGTGTAAATGTGATGTCTTCGAAAGCGTAGTATCCCTGTAACATAGGTTCATTGTTCGCATTGAAATCCGTAAATTGACCATCGCTTGTTAAGCGAAATATTTTCGTTTGGTGCGCAAACCAAATAGAATTATCGTAGGGATTAATCTTGAATTGTTTGTGTGGAAAACCGTGAGAAGTCCAATTAGAATAGGGGTGAAATAAATTGGTGTGAAAGGTATGCCAGTTTTGAGCGTGCCCAATGATGGAAATAATTAAGGTGAAGAGTAGAATTATTCTTTTGTTGAAGTGCTTCATGTATGTATTCAATTTGTTTCCATAAATGGTTAGCAACGTTTATAATCGAGAACTAGTGTAGTTCTTAGATAAAATTAATTACGGCTCATTTACTTATTGAATATCAATTTAACACCGATTCAAAATGTTTCATTATTTGTTTTTCCTCGGCATCAGTTGTTTTCAATGTCCACTGACCATTTCTCAATAAATAATTAACATCCTTTACTCCATTTAGAGAAGGAAACGCATTGTCTTTAGAAAAATATTTTTCGATGGATGAATGCTTGATTCTTACTTTTTTCAATGATGCTATCGTATCGGTTTGAGAAAGATTGGCTGCACCAAATTCATATATCTCAAAATAGTTCGAAGGTAAGAGCTGTTTATTTTTTGAAATATTGAAGGTGGAATAATGATATAATCCATCTTCGGTTTTTTCTGAAAAAACATCAAGTTTTTCCGCGAAAAACAACACAAAAGATGCGTAAAATGATTTAGAAACTTGTTTATTCTCAAAAATATCGTAAGAAAAATTGATCCCTCTTTGATGATATAAATGTGAATCAATGCGATATTTAGCATTCTTGTATTCAATATAATAATTAGGCACTAAATTGTCTGCTGATAAAATCACTTTGCCAATATGCTCATTGACGTTTTCAGGAAATGAAATTACTTTTTGAATGTAAGTTTTAACGGCTTGTTTTGTATTGCTTTGCTCATCATTGGTATTGCTCACTTTGGAATCTATCTTCTTTGAAGATCTGTCACTACAAGCTAAACAAACCGAAACAGCACAAAAAAATAAAATTCCTTTTATGATAAAATACATGTTTAGAAAAATTTAATTTGATCAACTCCTATATAATGAAATTTGTTGTTCAATCTTTGAGGTATAACCATATTGAAATAAGCGTTTCTATTAGCTTTGGTTCAAAGTTGAACTTGTTTTTACCTCAAAAAATCAACATCCTCATAGAAAAAAGTATCTGGAACTTGACTGTATTTTTTGGTTGTCAGGTCGTATAAAAAGGCATAGTTGATGAAGGTGTTGTTTGTCATTTTAAAGATGAAATTTAAATCGGGCTCTTGGTCTTTGTTGGCATCCCAAATATAACTGTTGTGATAGGATGCATCTAAATGGATGCTTAATGTATCCTTTTGATAAACGAGTTTCAAATCTTCACCCGGATCATTGTACTTCACTTCATTGAGAACCTCAAAACTAATTCCATTAATGGTCGTTTTCCCTTTGAATAACACATGGTTTTCATTGGTGTCGACTACCTTCAAATTTAATTTCTTGAAGTCAATGGTTTGCGGTTTTTCATTCTGAGAACAGGAAAAAAAGCTGAACAAAATCAGGAGTTGTATGTAGCTTCTTTGTAAATATGGCGGCAACATGATTTTTTTTTGAAATAATTTATCTAATCTAACTCTAAATCATCAATCAACGCCCCGGTTTTCGGCTAAAAATTGAATACGAAATACCACCGAGTAACGACACATAGCTTAGGCGCGTGAAAGACCATTGTTCGTCGAATTCGGTGTAATTGGTTTCGCTTTCAGCATAGTAGCGGTAAGAATGCCACCAGATCATTTTGGCCAAGCCTTGATGATACATGACTTGTGCATTGATTTTCCAATGTGGGTTAAGGACATAACTGAGTTGGTAGCCTGCACTGAGGTATACATTGTATCGTCTCAGGTAGTGATAAGGTTCAGCAATGAAACCGTGTGTTACAATTCCAAGGCTGTCAATATATTCTAGGCTACCAAAATTTGCGCCGCCACTTGAAGTTCTGGTTTTGAGTAAGCCCATACCTAAAATACTTTGGTGCTGAAATTTGTTTTGCTCCTTCCATAGGTGCTTATACTCAATAGAAAACTGTGATAAATGCGAGGCGCCATATGCATTGCCGCTAATGCCAGTTGCAGTAGAGAAATTGCTGATGGTTGAACCCATATCAGGTGTGTCGTCCAGGGGGTATTTGTCGGGGTAAGCAATGAGAAATATATTCGGCCCAATTTCTCCCCAATTGTAAGCAAAGCAAAATTTGTTTTTTGATGATCCGAGCCCGAAGTTCAATTGCTGTACGCCCATGTGAGGGAAAGGAGGTGTGGCGTAACCCCAAGTCATGTCGGCAGTTTGGCGTGTTTTTGCAAAAGTTGCACTGGGCCCAATGCCATAAGAAAATTCAAAATTCAACTGTGCAGAAACAAACTGATTTACAGCTAATAAAAAAATGAGTAAACAACGCTTCATGTAATGTATCTAAATGAATCTAAAGAAGGTGCATAACGTCAATTTGGAGATAATATTTTGTTGTAAATTCTAAGCAGTGATATCTCTAGAATTTAGCTACTTTTAATACCATATAAAGATCAAATGAATCACAAAGAACAAATCCTAAGATGGGTACTTTTCATTGTCTTATTTTGGAATTGCGCCGTGGCACTCACCTCAAGCCTGGATTTCTACCTGAAAGTTCTCCTCGCATGGAGCAACCTTTCCCCATTCTTTATTTTTATCATCACAACCGGTTTCAAGTTATTGCTGCTGATTTTTGCCGTTCAAATTGCGGTCAAATTGCTCGATAAATTCCAAGATACAAAGCAACTGCTTCTAGTTGGTTTATCAGGCTATTTCGGTATTTTATTTTTTGATTTTTTGATTTCATTTTTACTTACCCAAATGATCACGCAAAGTGCAGGGCCTAGGCTCGAAAGCTACAATATTTTCCTTGCGTCAAACACCAGTTTAATGTACGTGAGCAGCTTTTTACAACCTTTTGTGTTGGTTGTTTTTGCTTTGAGGTCGTATTTTGGGGAGTCTACTTCTCTTGAAGATTCAAAATAACAAAAAGATTACCCACCCCATTTCATCCTTCACAAGCGTTAGTGTCAAAACGCTCAGAAATGAAAAAATATATTTTACTTCTATTACTTGTCTTGTGGTTTGTTCAATTAAGGGCTCAAAGTCTTTCTAATCAGTCGCTTATTGGAACAAATGGCTATGACATCGTGGGGGCGGTGTTGCATTTGCCCGACGGCTCTTACATTGTGGCGAGCAATACGGATGGCGATGCTACAGGGCTCAAAACAACGCCTTCTTTTGGTTCTATGGACGGTTGGCTGCTGCGCTATGACGCCAATCATCAATTGCTTTGGGAAAAGCCTTTTGGTGGCTCGGGTTTTGAGCTTGTGAAGGATATGCAGCTGTCTTCCGATCAGCAAATTTTAGTTTTACTGACTTCTACTTCGCCTATCAGCGGTAATAAAACGGTTGGCACCAAGGGCGGCCACGACGCTTGGTTGCTGAAAATCGATTGGGATGGCAACATTATTTGGCAGCAAGACTACGGCACAACAATGGGCGATCGCGCTTGCAAACTATTGGTGCATCCGGATGAATCTATTTATGTTGGCGTGATTTCAAATGGCCAAGATGAAGACCGTAGCGCTCCGTTTTTTGGCGAAGCTGATTTTTGGTTATTGAAACTCAACTCTGAAGGTCAAAAAATCTGGGACCGCGCCTATGGCACCACCGCACAAGACGAGCTCACTGCATTGCAATTAGAGCCTTATACGAATCGGGTTGTGCTTTTGGGAATAGTGGGTAGCGCAGGCAATGGAAACATGAACTGCTCTTGCTCGGTTTTCGGCACGAATTGTTGGATTTTCTCTCTTGACGACAACGGAGCAATCTATAACCGAGCCTGTTTGGGTTCCGGTACCCAGCTAAATTATGCATCTTTGGTGTTTTTAACGGATGGAACGTGTTGGCTCGCAACGAATACCTTTAGCGGAATTAGTGGCAACCAAACCTTGCCAAATTTTGGCAATTGGGATACCTGGCTGCTGCACCTAGATGCCAATTTTCAGCTCATCGATCAAAAAATATTTGGTGGAACTTCTACAGATTACCCGATGTCTATACAGACCAATGGACAGGTCTTGCAGCTCGTTACGCTATCTAGTTCGCCTGTTTCTGGCAACAAAACCCAGAGTTGTCGGGGTGCTTTAGATATTTGGTACCTCATGCTCAATGCCGCCGACGGGGAACTCATCATGCAACGCACAATCGGTGGTTCTCAAAATGAAAATGCCGCAGTGTTTATCAATCAAGGGAATAATATTCGCTTCTTTATCGAATCGGCCTCACCGCAAGGTGGCGACAAAACGCTCAATAACTACACTTCAATAGAAGACGTATGGTGTGTTACCATGGCCTCCACTTTAGGTCTAGATGAACAAAATTCGAATGCAAGCCCCATATTTTCCCTGTATCCGAATCCGGCCCGTGAAAGTATTGAAATCAAAAACTATTCAAGCGCCAAAGAAGCCTTGCTTTGCGACCCTACAGGAAAAGTGCTGCAGCGAATCGCACTTCAAGATGCACAGGCTACTCACTTTGTTGTCAGTCACTTAACTTATGGTATTTATCTTTTAAAAGTGGGCAGTGATACACGCAGTTTGGTGATAGAATAGTCGCATTTTTTGTACATTTACCATATGTCCAAAAACGTGATTCCTTCTAGCTACGATCGCCAAACCGTTTGGTTTTTACCTTTGCTTTTCTTAGCGCTCCTATTTGTCTTGTTTGTTGCCAACACTGGCTGGGTATTCCAAGTAAGCATGGCCCTCATCTTTTTGATATCAAGTCTCGGCTCTTTTATTTTGATTCCGCATCAAATTCAACACAATGAAAAAGACCTCATTCTCAAAAGATTAGCTGGAGATATCCGCATCAATAAAGAATCCATCGAAAAAATCGAAGTCATCGACTTCTCAGACTTGCGCCGCAAAATTGGCATCCATGGGCTGCTCGGCTATTATGGCTATTATAACCTTGCAGGCTTCGGGCAGGTGAGGGTCATGGCCAAAGCTAAAAATGAATTACTCCTGATTCAAACATCGGGGTTTGAGCCAGTGGTTGTCTCGGTAGATGATAGCCGGGACTTTATAAATTCTTTAAAAGAATAACTTCTTTATTCAGGACCGGTATATTATTTTGAATGATACTTTTAGCTATGATCGGATATAGATTCGTATAAATACGGATATATTCGTATATATCGTTTTCTTGAATCGCATATATTTTCATATATTTGCGTATAAATACGGATATAAAATGAGTTTGAAAATACATACTTTGATGCTTGATTTAGACATGAAACTCATGACTGAGCTAAGCAAAATAGATCGTTTTGATGCCTCATGGGCATCAATAGAGAGGCGAGAAGGAGCTTCGTTAAAGCAATTGAAATCCATTGCAACGGTAAGAAGTGTTGGTGCTTCTACAAGAATAGAAGGTTCTAAAATGACAGATGATGAAGTGGCAGTGTTGATTGAAAAATTGTCCATTTCAAAATTAGAAGAAAGAGATCAGCAAGAAGTTGTTGGGTACTTTGAGGCAATGGACACAATTGCCGGTCATTTTGACTCAATTGACATTTCTGAAAGTCAACTAAAGAACCTGCATAAAATACTTATGCAATATGGTGAAAAAGATATTTGGCATCGAGGAAACTACAAGCAAGTAAGTAATGCAGTTGAGGCCAATTTGGCAGATGGAACCAAGCAAATTGTTTTTAGAACAGCTGAACCTGGATTAGAAACACAAGATGCCATGCTACAATTGTTCGAATGGTATGAATCCGATCAGGAAACGATTCCCTTGGTAAAGGCTGCTTTGTTTGTTTATGAATTCCTGAGTATTCATCCATTTCAGGATGGAAATGGTAGATTAAGTAGGTTGCTGGGAAGTTTGCTGCTATTAAAGAATGGATATTCCTGGATACAATATGTCAGTTTTGAGCATGAAATTGAAAGTAGAAAATCAGAGTACTACAAAGTTTTAATGCAAACACAACGCAATAGACCAGGAGAGAACGTGACTGAATGGCTCACATTTTTTATTAGTTGTTTGATCAATATTCAAGAGCAACTGATGGTTAAGTTAAATGAAAACAAAACAGAGCAACCAATTTCACAACGCGAAAAACGCATTTTGTTTTTCATTCAAAATCATGCCGGTTGCGGATCTGGTGAGATCTCTAAAAAATTAGACATCGCTTTGCCAACTGTAAAAAAATCCCTAGCAGATTTAGTTATCAAGGGGATGATTACAAAAGAAGGTGTAGGAAAGGCAACAGTTTATTTTGTAGTTTAAATGATGATAGCCGGGAACTTCAAACCCTCCTCAATCCAAACTAAAAAGCTCATTTACACTGCATTTCAAAATTTGCGAGAGCTTCAGGCCCAATTCGAGCGAAGGAAAATACTTGTTGTTTTCAATTGCATTGATCGTTTGCCGAGATACCTCAACGGCTTTGGCGAGTTGTTCTTGCGACAAGCCCTGAATGGTTCTATTGATTTTGATGGTATTCTTCATTTGCGCAGGTGTTGCAGGACAAAAATTCTAAAAACAAGGTGGTAACACAGCAACTGGCTAAATAAACAAAATAACATCATATTGAAATACGGTAGGCCATATACCAATAAGCTGCCAATAGCCAGCACTGTAAAGTTAAGCAGGTAAGACCATTTCATGGCATGAAAACGCAACTGCATAATGAATTCATCTTCCTGTTTTTCTTTCGAAAATAAATGGATCAGGCCAGAACCAACAAGGAGGAGCGTCAGTAACTCGTCGATCATGTTGTTTTGGATCCAAAAGCTTTTCTCAACGAGCAGATTATCGGCATCTTTCCCGAAGAAATTTGGAACGCTTAGCTCGATACTCAAGGTTTGAGATAGGTCGGGAAAGACGATCAAAAGCACACCAAGCAGCACACTTGCGTAAAAAATGATGCCACTCGGAACCAAGAATTTTGAGGGTAATAAATAAGTTTTCATAACGTTTAATTTTTGTCAAATGTAAAACATTATTTACATAATGTAAAATATATTATACTTTTTATTGAAAAAATTAACCGATATAATCTTTAAGGGCCTCGATATAACTGAGAAATGCAGCCCTGCCTTTTTCAGTGAGTTTGCAGGTTGTGAGCGGATATTTGCCTTTAAAACCTTTATCAATGTTCACATAACCAGCTTCTTGGAGCTTGGAAAGTTGAAGGCTCAGATTTCCGGCACTGGTTTTTGTTTTTTCTTTCAGAAATACAAACTCAGCAGATTCAACATGTGAAAGCAAAGAAACGATGGCGAGCCGAAGTTGTGAATGAAGTAAGGGGTCTAGAGGCTTAAACATTTCTGTTCTTCATGAAATAACCGTTCAAAAAAGAGCCAATAAATGCAGCTATGGCAGCAATCAAAGCAACAAACTCCACCGCAACAAACAAATTAACTACACTTAAAGCGCAACAAATAACTCCGAGCGCAACAGAAAGGTAATATTTAGCTATTCCTCCAGTGCAGATGATGGTCATACCCAATAGAAGCGGGAAGAGGGTGTAGTTGAGTTGGTTATCTTTCAAACTAGCATATAATTGTATGACCGCAACTGAAATGGCAAATGAAATGAAGGCATAGAAATAGACACGATCTAGAAAATGTTCAAATTGCTCGGTCTGTTGATCGCGTTTATTTTGAACCCCAGATGCGATGCCTCCAATGACAAAGAGTAGCCAAGAAAAATTTTGAATCAGGTTCCATGTAGCAGAATCTGTTTGTTGGGCAATGAATTGAATGGCGTAAAAACTGCTTAAAATAAGCCCCCACAGCTTGAAATAGTAAGCGGCACCAGTTGGCAAGGCACTTATTTCTTTGATTGATTGCTCAATGGTCTGAATGGCGTCAGTTGGGTTGTATGAAGTTTCCATTTACTCTTATGTATAAATTAGTTAATAAAGTTAACTAAATATTTTGAGAATTGATCTACAAACCGTAGCGAATCACTTGATATTCATATTTAAGTCTTGTAAATCGCTACTCATTTGGTCATTGATATCCATGTTGATAAACATGATATTGTAGTTTGGGTTGTCTTCAATTTCTTTTGCAATTTGTAAAATAGATTTGGTGTATTTACCCATGAATTTTGACCAATAGAAAACGATATTATAATTTTTATCCGCTATCGAAGGGATTATCGAATTTGAAGTTGACTTTAACTCCTTTAGTAGGTTTTGCAACTTAACTGGCCCTGCTGTATCCTCCTTCCAACTTCCTTTTTCAAGGTATACTAATTCTTTGGTAATGCTTCCGTAGCATTCCTTTTTGAGCGAATCAACTAAGATCAGTTTTTTCATTGAAGCATCGTAAACCTCGTAGGTCGCAAAGTACTTTTGATGATTTGTAATGAGCCCGATATAAATGCTATCGCTTAAAACGAAAGAGTGTAGTTTATCAAGATTCTGTTTGTCAAGAAAGGAGTTGATACTGCGATAAGACTCAATTTTAGGATTCTTTATGCCTAAAATCAATCTAGTGTGTATCAGCTTGCACGATGAAAATAGAATAAGGAGGAATAAAGAATACCTAAAAGGAGAATGCATTAATCGTTTTTGTAAAAATAATGAATTAACGCAGCAAAAGAATCGAAACTTAAGCACTTGTTAACGGTTGTTCCAAATCCGTAGGAGACATGAATAAAATCCAAATTGGCTTGCTTGCATGCTGCTTCATCACTTGCAGTATCGCCAATGTAAACCGGATTTTTTAAGTCGAACTTGTTTTTCATATTGGTCAACATATCGTGTTTAGGCAAGCCAGAAAGGCCATTGCAATCGTAACCAATAAGGAAAGGTTCCAAGCCAGACAATTCAAGGAAAAGTTTCAAATACCAATCTTGGCAATTACTTACGAGAAATATTTGATGAGACTCACTAAGAAACTTGATGCCGTCAATAGCGCCTTCATAAAAGATCCCGCCTTCATTTTCGACAACTTCCAACTCAGC
>JAIXUZ010000247.1 GCA_027483285.1 Bacteroidota bacterium | reverse complement strand
TCGTTAGCAGGGGCAACTTTACCTGTAGCTATCATTTTACTAAGGGCAGTACGGGGCTCTACAGTTAATGCATAGGCCGAAATATGCTGAACACCCAATGCAATGGCCTTTTCAACATTTTCCATCCAGTCCAAATCATCTAAGGTTTGGGTACCGTAAATAAGGTCGATGCTTATGTTATTAAAACCAGCCATCTGTGCCAGTTTAACACAATCAGCAGCCTGTTGGGCATTGTGGGCACGGTTCATAAATCGCAAATCCTGCTCTATAAACGATTGGATTCCAATACTTAATCGATTTACACCTAACGCTTTTAACTCATATAATTTTTCAAGAGTTAGGTCATCGGGATTGGCTTCGAGGGTAATTTCAGCCCCCTCTTCAATAGTATGTAATGAACGGACCGTATCAATAATAGAACTTAACTCAGCCTTGGTTAACAAAGATGGGGTGCCGCCGCCAAAGTATAAAGTAGATATGCTGTCGCCCTTAAGGTAATCTTTGCGGAGAGTAGCTTCAGTATTAATAGCCTCCACCAGTTGGCCTTTTAAGTTAAGGGTGGTTGAGAAATGAAAATCGCAATAATGACAGGCCTGCCTGCAAAAAGGTATATGTATGTAAATGCCTGCCATGCAGCAAAGGTAACAATGTCTTGACCATGATTATAGGATTATATTATCTGCTGATTACTTGAATGGATAGGGAAGTAAAATTGAAAGCTAAAAGAGAGGGGCTTTTACCTATATTTGCCGCTTAAATAACAGATATTATGAACCTCGAATTTAATCGCAACGAGGATACCAATAAGTTGCTAGTAAGCAAGCTGGAAGGCAAGCTAACAAAGGTGTATGAAGGTGGTGGAAAAA
This sequence comes from Bacteroidota bacterium, assembly GCA_027483285.1. Classification (GTDB taxonomy): domain Bacteria; phylum Bacteroidota; class Bacteroidia; order CAMBQF01; family CAMBQF01; genus CAMBQF01. The sequence continues at coordinate 15,275 of JAIXUZ010000247.1, read as the reverse complement.
AGGCCATTGCCAAACAGCATGAAAAAGGCAAATTATCGGCCCGGGAGCGTATAGCTTTTTTGATTGACAAGGATAGCAAGACCATTGAGATTGGCGCCCTTGTTGGAGATGAGATGTATGCCGAACACGGTGGTTGCCCATCTGGCGGCGTAGTTGTAGTTATAGGCTATGTTAGTGGCCGCCAGTGTGTAATTGTAGCTAACGATGCCACGGTGAAAGCCGGTGCATGGTTTCCTATTACCGCTAAAAAGAACCTACGTGCACAGGAAATTGCTATGGAAAACCGTTTGCCAATTATCTACCTGGTAGATAGCGCCGGGGTTTACCTGCCATTGCAAGAGGAGATATTTGCCGACAAAGAACACTTTGGCCGAATTTTTCGCAACAACGCGGTAATGAGCAGCCAAGGAATATTGCAGATATCGGCGATTATGGGTAGCTGTGTTGCTGGTGGGGCTTACCTGCCTATTATGAGCGATGAAGCTATGATAGTGGAAAAAACCGGTTCTATTTTCCTGGCAGGGTCTTACTTGGTTAAGGCCGCCATTGGCGAGGATATTGATAACGAGACGTTAGGTGGCGCTACCACGCACAGTGAAATCTCGGGCGTTACCGATTATAAATGCAAAGACGATAAAGATTGCCTAACCCGCATCCGCAACATAATGGATAAGGTAGGGCATGAAAACAAAGCCGGCTTTGACCGTAAAAAACCGGTAGCCCCTAAGCTTGACGAAAAAGAGATTATGGGCATATTACCTGAAACACGCGACAAGCAATACGACGTAATGGAAGTTATTAAGCGTATGGTTGATGGGTCGGAGTTTGAGGAGTATAAAGAGAAATACGGGCAATCTATTATTTGCGGCCTGGGCCGTATTGACGGTTGGGCCGTGGGTATTGTAGCTAACCAACGTAAGGTGGTTAAAAGCAAAAAAGGCGAGATGCAGTTTGGCGGGGTTATATACTCTGACAGTGCCGATAAAGCCGCCCGCTTTATTATGAACTGTAACCAGAAGAAAATACCATTGGTGTTTTTACAAGATGTAACCGGCTTTATGGTTGGTTCACGATCTGAACATGGCGGTATTATTAAAGATGGCGCCAAAATGGTTAACGCCATGGCAAACTCTGTGGTACCTAAGTTTACCGTTGTTATGGGCAACTCTTATGGCGCGGGTAACTATGCCATGTGCGGCAAGGCTTACGATCCCCGCTTTATGCTGGCGTGGCCAAGTGCACAAATAGCGGTAATGGGTGGCGCGCAAGCGGCTAAAGTACTTTTACAAATAGAAGTTGCCAGCCTCAAAGCAAAAGGGAAAGAAGAGATTACCAAAGAAGACGAAGCTGCTTTGTTGAAGAAAATTACCGACAGCTACGAGAAGTCAACATCGCCATACTATGCCGCATCGCGCCTTTGGGTTGATGCTATTATAAACCCACTGGATACCCGTAAGTGGATATCGATGGGTATTGAAGCGGCAGATAACGCGCCTATTCTTCGCCCTTATAATGTTGGTGTAATTCAAACCTAAACTAATTCAGAATTCATAATGCAGAATTCATAATTACATATGGCTAAAAAAAATATAATTAAGGATAAGTCGTTTGCTTTTGCATTTAGAATTGTAAAATTATACAAGCACCTCACTGAGGATAAAAATGAATATGTCCTTTCAAAACAATTACTTCGTTCAGGAACAGCAATAGGGGCTTTAGTCAGGGAAGCCGAGCATGCTGAGTCTAGACCGGATTTTATTCATAAAATTTCTATTGCCTTAATAGAAGCTAACGAGACTGATTATTGGGTTGAATTAATTAGACTTGGTAATTATATAACAGAAATAGAATACCTTTCAATAAAGCCTGATATTGAGGAATTAAATAAAATTTTGGTTTCAATAAAGAAGTCTACAAAAGCTTCATTATAAAATCATTTTGCATTCTGAATTCTGCATTATGAATTATAAAATATTGTATATAAGTTACGATGGCATGACTGACCCACTGGGACAGTCGCAGGTGATACCATACTTGGTTGGGCTAACAAAGCTTGGCTATAGCTTTACTTTGCTTAGTTGTGAGAAACCCGAACGCTTTGCCGATGGGAAAGAAAAGATAGCAAAGTTATTGAGTGATGCCGGAATTAAATGGGTACCTATCTCTTATACATCAAGCCCCAAGGTATTATCAACCGTATATGATGTATGGAAGCTTATATCTACTGCCATAGCATTACACAAGAAAAATAACTACAGCATAGTACACTGCCGCAGCTATATAGCCGCTATGGCGGGGCTTAGCCTTAAGCGTAATTTTGGAGTTAAGTTTTTGTTTGATATGCGGGGCTTTTGGGCTGATGAACGCATTGACGGTGGTATTTGGAATTTAGGAAACCCATTGTTTAAACGTATTTACAACTACTTTAAAACCAAAGAGAAAGAATATTTTACCGAGGCTGACTATAGTGTTAGCTTAACCGAGGCGGGCAAAAGGGAAATACACTCTTGGAAAGAATTGAAAAACCCGGTGCCTATTCAGGTAATACCCTGCTGTGCCGATTTAGGATTATTTGATTACCACGCCATTAACCAGGCCAAACTGGACGATTATAAAACAAATTTTGGTTACACTAACAACGATCTGATAATTACCTACCTAGGGTCGCTAGGCACGTGGTATATGCTGGATGAGATGCTGCGCCTATTCGGTAAGATAAAAGCTAAGCATACCAATGCAAAAATGCTATTTATTACAGGTGACGAAGCCCAAATGGTTTATGCCAAAACAGCCCAATATGGCTTGGCAGATACTGATATAAAAGTGGTTAAAGCTGCCCGTGCGGAAGTGCCTTATTATATTGCATTAGGTCAGGTATCTATGTTTTTTGTTAAGCAGGCTTATTCTAAACTAGCCTCATCGCCAACTAAAATGGGCGAGATTATGGGGCTTGGTGTACCCCTTATTTGCAATGCCGGGGTTGGCGATGTTAAAGACATTACTGAAGATACTCAGGCAGGCATTTGTCTTGAAAGCTTTAGCGCTGAAGAGTTGCAGCGTGCCGCTGATAACCTGGCAAGACTGCTTGCAATACCCAAAGAGCATATACGCGAAGGGGCACTAAAATACTATTCGCTGGAAAAAGGTATTGAGAAGTATGCATCGGTTTATCAAAAACTACTTTCATAAATAAGTAACGGGATTGTTTTACCTAAGCTAAAAAGAAACTAAATTTAAGCCTAGGTGTTATTTTAATCAACCTGATAATTTTTCGCTGATGATTCGGTATACTTTTTACTTAGCCTTTATATTTATAATAGCTGTTAATGCACCTGCATATAGCCAGGGTGGTTTTACCGGCAATTTAACCCAGCAATATGTTGTTGAGGGCGATAATTTTATGAAGACGGGCGATTTTAACAATGCAATATTAGCTTACACTAACGCGGTAAACGGCAACGTAAGCTATGGTGAAGCACTTGTTAAACGAGCCATTGCATTAAAACTGGTAGGCCGCGCAACAGAAGGAAGGGATGATTTAGATAAGGCATTGCGCCTAGGGCCTGAATACAGGATAATGTTTGATAGCCTTACAACTAAAAAAATGAGGCGAGATAGCCTTTCTACCTTAAGTAACCCATATGAAAATTTAGACCTTATAAATGAACCTGCTGACACCTTAACCTTTTTAAATACTGCCAAGCGGTATTTAGAAGATGGAAATTATACAGAAGCGATTACCTACCTGCATAACTATATTATTAAATACCCACAAGATACCCTTGCCATTGCCTTTACCGCTTTGGCATATACCAGCAGCAACAACTACGACTCTGCCAAAGTATACCTGCGTAAGCTTGCCATAATTGATAAAAAGTCGGCGCTTCCCTATGTTATATCTGGTTTATATAACTATAAGCGCGGGTTTTATATTGACGGTATCGACAATTTTAATAAGGCTGTACAAATAGACCCTGCAATGAGTATTGCCTATTTTAACAGGGGTCTTTGCAAAAAACGCATGGGCAACGACCGCGGGTATTATGACGACTTTGACAAGGCCATGGAAGTAGATGCCAACGTAGGCAATGCATTTTATAACCGTGGATACCACGAAGCACGTAACGGAGGCGACGGTCTTAAATTTGATATGGATAAGGCGGTAGAAAACAATAAGGTTTTTAGCAATGCCTTTTACCAGTCGTTGGTATCGAAAAGGGTACTTACCGATTATGAAAACTTGACCAAGGAGTATGCAGATAACATAACTAAGAATGCAGCCGATGCTGATGCTTTAGGAAATATGGCCAACTTCCATTTTTTGATGGGTGAGTACACGCCGGCTGTGATAGACTATAATAAAGCCCTTGCTGTTAGTCCGCAGTTTAGCGATTATATTTTTTTCCGCGGCTTGGCCAGGATATTGAAAAACGATACCATATCGGGTTGTAAAGACCTTAAAAAGGGTATAGAAATGGGTGTTGACAAGGCCTCCAGCCTGTTAAACTCTTTATGCAAATAATATGGATAAGCAGCGGAACACGCTACTTATAAAGCAGGAAGCTGCCCGTTTAGGGTTTAGCTTTTGCGGTATATCTGAAGCTCGATTTTTAGTAGAAGAAGCCCCAAGGTTAGAAAATTGGTTAAACCAAAACATGCATGGGCAAATGGGGTATATGGCCAACCATTTTGATATGCGCCTGGACCCTACCCTATTGGTGCCCGGGGCAAAATCGGTAGTTTCATTAATGTTGAATTATTACCCCGAAGAACACCAACCCGAGGGTATCCCTAAAATATCGAAATATGCTTACGGCGAAGATTACCATAAGGTAATTAAACGCAAGCTGAAAGAGTTTATTAATACCTTAAAAGAAAGAATAGGCGATGTAAACGGGCGTGCCTTTGTAGACTCTGCACCTGTGCTGGACCGAGCCTGGGCAAAAAATAGCGGTCTGGGGTGGATAGGCAAAAACGGAAACCTTATTAATAAAGGAGCCGGTTCTTTCTTTTTTTTGGCCGAACTAATAATAGATCTGGAATTAGAGTATGACGGGCCTGTAAAAGACTACTGCGGTAGTTGCACCCGCTGTATAGATGCCTGCCCAACTGGCGCTATAGTAGAGCCTATGGTAGTAGACGGTAGCCGGTGCATATCATACTACACCATAGAACTGCGCGATGCGATACCTAACAGTGAAAAAGGTAAGTTTGATAACTGGGCCTTTGGTTGCGATATATGCCAGGATGTTTGCCCCTGGAACCGTTTTTCAAAACCTACCACAATAGCTGAGTTTAGTCCCAACGCAGAAGGATTGAACATGACTGAGAATAATTGGGAAGAAATGACAGAAGAAGTATTCGGACGAGTATTTGCAAAATCGGCCCTAAAAAGGGCCGGTTTCAATGGGATAAAAAAGAATATCAAATTCCTGAAAAGGGATTGATAACTATTTGATTTTTTCGTCTTGTTTAACAGAAGAAGTGCCTCTTGCAAAAATATTGGCACGGTCTACACCTACAGCCGGAAGGTCTTTTTCTAAATTAGCAACACCACCAATTAAATATGGCTTAAAACTTGCTACATATTCATCAGGAGTTTGACCTATTTCTTCAGCATTATTTTCAAGTACAGAAAACAGCGCATTGATTTTATGTAGACCTTTTAGATTTTCAGCAGAAAGAGACATACTTAATTTTTTAATTTAATATGCAACGTTATAAAGAATAATTATAACCACCAAACTTTTACGTTATTATTATCAACAACTGCTGTGTATAAACCTATTCGGGGCTGTATATCCGGGCAGCGTCTTTAATAATTGTGGCTTTATCCAATGTCATGGTTTTAGTCTTTTTGTCAACAAACATCTGCATTTGATCAGTATAATGCGGGCTGTCAGGATGGTTGCTTGATCCGTAACAGTTTATAGTTTCAATTTCAGGCATCCCCTCTTTAGAAAACTTTACCAGCATAATATAAGAGTCGCCTACCCAAACTTTAAACCTCCCGTCTTTATACTCTTTAGGATAAGCGGCAGCCAAAGCATCTGGAAAACCGGAAAGAGGCAAATCTACATCTCCCTTAGAGTGCCTTAACAAATCGCCTAGCTTGATATTCATGCTGCCAAAAAACTTAACCAGGTGCTCTTTAGCATCCCGAAGACAATCTATATAAAACGATTCAGAAGCTCGTCCGCCTTTTTTAAGCAATTTTTGTGTACCAGCCCTTTCATTCAAATTTATAACTGTTAAAAGCACTAAGGCAGCATCCATATTATCGGCATCTCCTCTATGGTTCCAACTCCTGATTTTAGTAAACGCCTCAGTTAAATCAGGATATAAAACAGGGTCAATTTCTTCAAATAACGGTGCCAGGTTTATTTTAAATACAATACTATCAGGCAGTTGCACATCGTACTTAATGCGTAAAAAATCTTCCCAACTAAACGTGCTTTGCTTGGCAACTAGTCCACGAAAACGATTGCTACGGTTTGTTTCATCGGTTTGTATACCCATAGTAGTCGAAAAATTAGCCGGCTGAGGGTCTGCTTCTTCGCACGAACTGTTGTAAGGGGTATTATTGCAATTATAGATGTATCCACAATCGGGATTTTCAACCTGAGGCAATTCCGATACAGGGTAATACTCTGTCCATAATGTTTTAGAAGTATTACCTGGCAAGGTTCCTTCCCAGTTATACGAAGTATCGCGCTTAGGCATAAGACCATTAAACAGGTAGAATATGTTGGCATCCCTGTCTGCGTATACAATATTCATCATATTTAACTGCTGGCGGTTTAAAACCGCTTTAAAATCGTCAAAATTCTTAGCCTTATTCATACGATACCATTGTTCTATAGCACCCACCTGCAGATATGCCGGAAAGCGTATAGAATAGAATTTGCCGGTTTTTGCCTGTACGGTAGCACCATATTTGCTCCAGTATATTTTTTTGCCAACTCCAACAGTAAGCCATTTGTTGAGCTTTACTTTAAGCTTAGCCTTATTAACATCCAATTTTTCCCATTTACCATCAAACTTATACAGGTTCTTTTTGGTTGGGTGCATTTCTAACTGGTAAACATCAACCTTATCAAAACCATTAACGGTATGGGCCCAGCCCAAATTCTCATTAACACCATGAAATATTGCCATGCCTCCAGGGAAAGTGCCACCCAGCATATTCCATCCTTCATCGCTACACACGTGCGCTTCGTACCAGGATAAGGGTCCCTCTAAAGGTTGGTGAGAATTTATATCAAGATAGGTTTTACCATCAGTAGTTACCTTGCCACTAAAGGCAATGCCATTAGAGCCTTTATTACCTAAATCTTCAGTAACCATATCGCTGGGCGGGGCTACATCGCCGCTAAGCATATTCTTAATCGTACCATCAACACCATTCATAGCAACCATGCCCATAGTATAGGCAGCAATCATTTGTTGCGGAGTAAGCGGAAACTCCCCTTTAACAAAAACCTCGCCGGGGTGCTTTTTAGCATAGGTATTAATGCCATCAACATAGCCGTTGATTACCTTTTTAAACTCAGGCGAGAAAGTGGTATCGTACTGCTTATTAACAGTACCCTGAACCTGCAAAAGCTGGGCTACATAATCTATAGCAGCGCCATCTTTACCCATGTGGCGACCCATGCAGTTTTTAGCAGCCATAAGCATAAACTGCATATCAGAAAAATCATCTTCGGCAGTGGCCCAGGCAAGCCCGTATGCTACTTCCTCGTCAGTTTTAGCAAAAATGTGCGGAACGCCCCACTTATCGCGGGCAATTTGCACATTGGCAGGGTTTACGGTTGAGTACTTAGGCCAGTTTTTCTGAGCCTGTAATGCTGTGCTTAACGCAACTAGCAGGGAAAGGACAATCAGTCTTTTCATTTTGGTTATCGAGGTATTAATAGTTTTTATTTGGGATGATAAATACGTTCTGCATCGCGGAAGATGGTGGCTTTGTCCAAGGTCATCTTTTTAGTTTGTTGTTTAGTGTACAGCTCCATTTGGTCTGTATAATGGGGGCTCTCGGGCCTGTTGCTGTTACCGCAAGGTAAAAGACTTTCTATCTGCGGCAGGCTATCTTTAGTAAAGCGCACCAATTGCACATAGGTATCGCCACCTACCGCTAGTTCACGGCCATTAGATAAGGGTTCAGTATGCAGGGCTGCTAACACATCGGGCGCACCACCTACGGGCAAATCTACATTGCCGCGTTGCAAGCGTTGTACGCTACCCAACGGTACATCAATGGTTTTGAAGTTGGTAATAAGTAAATCGCGGGTGTGGCGCAGGGCATTTGCATAAACCGAATCAGGAAGAAAAATACCACGCTCTAATTCAACCTGGCCATAGTGGTGCTTTTTAAATATGTATTTAATAGCTAGTAAAGGCAGGGTTGCGTCTTTGCTATCAGCGCCACAAGAAAAATCCCATTTGTTAATCTTTACCATTACCTCACTTAAGTCAGGATATTTAGCTACATCAAGCGCAAACAATGGTTTTAATGATTGGAAAAACTTACTTTCTTTTGGGAAGGTTTGATCAAACTTTAAGATTTTAAATTCATCAAATGTAAACTTCTCCTGTTTTTCAATTAACTCGAGCATGCGGTATGCACGGTTGTTGTTGCCATACCAAAAGCCCATATCGCGGCAATATTTACCTGAGTCGCTATTACATTCCTGGCCTGTAGCATAAAACTCAGAGTTGTTGGTATTGTAAACATAGCCACAATCAGGGTTAAGTAACTGCGGTAGGCTATCTAAGGGATAGGTTTCTGTCCACAATGTTTTTGATGTATTGCCCGGAACTATACCATCCCAGTTATAGCCTTTGGCCCTAACAGGTATGCGGCCGTTAGATATGTAATATATATTATCCTGCCTATCGGCATACACAATATTAAAACGGACAATGCCAATTTGCTCTAGGGCGGTGTGGAACTGGTCGTAATTGGTAGCTTTGTTCATATAATACCATTGCTGTGCTGCTTTGATATTCATATTTGCAGGGAAGCGTACGCTGTAAAATTCTTTTTTGTTTTTGCCCGATTGGAAGGTTGCACCATACTCGCTCCAGTACGATTTTTTTGGAACCCAAACCACAAGGCCTTTAACTTTAACCTTAAGCCACGAGGTACGTACTTCCAGCTTTTTCCATTTGCCATCAAACTCATACCAAAGCTTTTTCTTTGGGTGCATTTTTAGTTTGTAGGTATCAACCAAATCAAGGCCGTTGAAGGTGTGAGTCCAACCCAGGTTTTTGTTAGAGCCGATGAATACACTGCTGCCACCGGGAAATAAAGCACCAAGGACATTTAAGCCTTCATCGCTATTTAAATGTGCCTCGTAAAACGACATCTGACCTTCGAAAGGTTGATGCGGGTTGCAGGCTAAAAAAGTTGAGCCATCGGCAGTTTTGTTAGATTTGAAAGCGATACCGTTTGAACCCCAAGGCACTTGTTCATCATCATACTTACCAGCAATAATTTTTTGGATAGGTTGGTGAACAAAAGAAATAAGGGCATTGGTAAATGTAAAGTTTGTTAAAATGTCTTTAGGGGAAATAGGGAATACCCTTTTGTAGATAACCTCTTTGGGATGGGCTTTTGCATAAGCATTTACGCCAGCAGCAAAGCCTTGCAGGTAAGTTTTAAACTGTGGGGTAATATCTGTTTCATATAGTTTATCTACAATGTCTTTTACGCGGATAGACTTAGCCAGATAGTCGCGGATGGCACCTTCTTTACCTTTTGCCATGCCTAAACGGCCAAGGCCTTGCAGCAGGTTGTTCTGCATTTCGACAAAATTGTCTTCGGCATTTGCCCATGCTAAGCCATAGGCTGCATCGGCATCTGTTTTTCCGTAAATGTGTGGAACACCCCATTTATCGCGCACTATGGTAATGCTGTCGGGGTTAAACGTAGGTTGGGCTGATACGCCTGCGGCAACCATAATAGTAAATACTACCAGGTAAAAATACTTCTGCATTGGAGAGGAGGAATAAGAATTAAATTGAATTGCCTAAATATCAGCAAATAATAAACCAAAAACGCAAGAAATTGAAAATAATTTTATGGTTAACGATAATTTAATTTTGAGCCTTGAAGTGTAACCACCCCATTACGACTATACAGTCGTAATTACCCCTCCTTAAAAAGGAGGGGAGTTAAATCGCTACCCATGCTTTTAAAAGAAATATCTTATTCCAATCCTAACACTTTAATGTAGTAGTGGTCGGTATCAACATTAATGGTTGGGCTAATGCCTTCGCCCATTAACACCATAGTTTGCCACTCGGTTGTAGGGCTTATGCGTTGTTCTACAGTTTTGTCGCCATTGCCAACAAAAATATCCAACGGCATGGCAAAGTCTTTTACATCAGTATTCCAACGGTAACGGAAAGTTGTTTTATCGCCATTGGTTTTAAGGCTGTATTCAAACTTAGGTATACTTGTATACTTTAAATACTGGTTGAATATAGGAGTTAGGTTTAAGCCGGTTTTGGTGTTGTAGTAGTTTACAATATCGTCAGTAGTAACCTGCTTAAGTCCAAAGTCTTTTTGCAAGCCAAGCATTATATCAAAGAATAACTTATCATTATTAATAACGCTACGCAGGGTATGAATCATAAGGGCACCTTTGTTGTACATATCGCCTGAACCCTCATTGTTTACGCCGTATGCACCAATAATGGGCTTGTCGTTTTCTACTGATTTCTTTTTGTTGTTGATGTACTTAAGGGCATCTTTAACACCGTAACGGCATTCTACATACACCACTTCAGAGTATGTACAAAAGCCTTCGCTAATCCACATATCGGCCATATCTGCCATGGTTATGTTGTTGCCCCACCACTCGTGGCCCGACTCGTGAATGATTATAAAATCATAGTTAAGCCCATAGCCTGAAAAGTCCATGCCAGCATAGCCATTTTTATACCCGTTGCCATAAGCAATAGCACTTTGGTGTTCCATACCCAGGTATGAAGATTCTACCAGTTTATAGCCATCATTCCAAAACGGATACGGGCCAAAGAATTGCTCAAAGCACTTCATCATTGGCTTAACTTCTTCAAACTGCTTTTTGGCCTTGTCTATATTATAAGGCATAACGTAGTAATCAAGGTCGAGCTTTTTGCCTGTGGGGCTTGTGTATGTATCGGTAAAATTCTCATAGTTACCTATATAATAGGTAGCGTTGTAAGTATTTATGGGGTACGATACAAACCAGGTATTAACCTCGCGCCCATCTTTAAGGTTATAGCTTTTGCGCAGGCGGCCGTTTGATATAAACTGCAAGCCTTTGGGCGCAGGGCCAGAGATAGCCATACTATCAGGCTCATCGCTAAGGGGGTCTTTACAAGGCCACCAGGTGCTGGCGCCAATACCCTCGCAGGCAACAGAAAGCCAGGGCTTGCCTTCATCATCTACGCTAAAAACAAGGCCGCCATCCCAAGGAGCCATTTTAGCAACGGTGGGGAAACCATGGTAATATATTTTGATGCGCTCTACCTCACCCTTTTTAACTATTGCTGGGAATTTTACAAAGACGGCATTAAACTCCCGGGTATATTTAAGTTGCTTGTTGTTATATACAATACTATCAATAGTAAGCTTGCTGCTAAGGTCTACCTGCAACTGTTCAAAATCGGCCATGGTTTTGAACACCATTGTATTGTTTCCGGCCAATGATTTATCCTTATGGTTTACATCAACATACAGGTCGTAATACACTACATCGTAACACGTGCGCAAAGGTGTTAATGTGCCCCTGAGCGAGTCGGCCCTGGTGAAGCCGCTCCCTTTTTCAAACAACATTTGGGCATTGCCAATAGAGATAGTAAACAGGAATAATATAGCCGGTACAACCTTTTTCATACAGAGTGTGTTACAAATCTTGTGCTGAAAATATAATCTCAGCCTTAAACGGTAAAATTATGCTACCTTTGTTCAATATAAAAATAAATAAAACAATATCCTTACCATGCAAATAGGACCTAACACTGTGGTTGGTGTTGACTACTCTTTGAGTACATTTGATAGCGACCCTGCAGACAAATCTTTTGTTGAGAAAACGACTAAAGAAACCCCGCTTGTTTTTCTTTTCGGAGCAGGCAATTTATTACCTGAATTTGAAGAAAACCTTGCAGGCAAAACTGTAGGCGATTCTTTTGATTTTATGATTTCGCCAGAAAATGGCTACGGCGTTGCCAGCGACGAGAACATTGTAAAGCTTCCAAAATCAGTATTTGCACCGGAAGGTGAAGAGCTTGACAGCGAAGTGGTTTTTGAAGGCAACCGCATACCAATGACCGATAACGAAGGTTACCGCTATATGGCGAAAGTGGTTAGCATAAGCCCTGAAGAAATTACTATGGACTTTAACCACGAGCTGGCAGGTAAAAACCTACATTTTACCGGCACTATTGTAGAAGTACGCGAAGCTTCGGAAGAGGAACTGGCCCATGGCCACGTTCACGGACCAGGTGGACACCATCATTAATATTAAAAAAAGCCCCTTGCAATGCAAGGGGCTTTTTTTTTAGTAGTCAGTAGTCGGAATACATTACCAAAATTTCCACCATGGTGTTTTAGGGGCATGTTTAATTTGGAATTCCTTTGTTTTAATTTCATTCTCCTTTTCCAATAGCACTAGTTTTAATTCTACTTCGGTATTAATTTTCCTCCAATCAGGTATGTTATCCATTGAAAATTCTTTATAAAGTGAAAGAAACTCTATAGCATTGGTTTTTACCTCTTCTGCGGTAATATTAAAATAACCATTATCAATAGAATCATTCTCATATTCCATGGTGTAAATCCTTCGTTCTTCATAACCGCTTATCAACTCTGAAGGCACTAAAGCATAAATTGCATTAACTACTTGTTGTACTTCCAGTTGCCCATTTAATAGTTTATGATAAACCATTGCCATATAGGCCCGGGCAGAAATTATATGAATAGACTCTTCCCTATATTCATTCAACAGCGAGAGGATGTCAGAGTTACTTTTAGTATTGATGAGCGATAATTCCAGAATGACAAAATCAGGTTCATTCTCATTTCTAATTATATTGTCAGCCCAGTCTATTATTTGCTGCTTTTCAATAACCCCATTTAAAATGCCTAAAGCAAATACCTCTGTAACTACCTTATATTTTTCAGGAAAACTTGCCATGCTATTTTACCCTTATCCGTGGATCGATAAGGCCGTAAATAATATCAACCAGCAGGTTGACGATTACAAAGACAGAGGCAATTACCAGCACTGCACCCATAACCACGGGGAGGTCGTATTTGGAAAGGGCTTCGACCATTTCGTTACCAATGCCGCGCCAGCCAAAGATGTATTCTATAAACACAGCACCGGCCATCATACCGGCAAACCAACCCGAAATTGCTGTTACTAATGGATTCAATGAATTTTGCAGGGCATGGGTCCACAGTATTTTACTAAACTTTAAGCCTTTTGCTTTAGCCGTGCGGATGTAATCCATACCCAGGGTTTCTAACATGGCATTGCGTGCCAGTTGAGTAATAATAGCTAATGGTCGGATACCCAGTGTAAGGGCAGGGAGTATGATATTTTTAAGGTCGAGGTAGCGGCCGGCAAAAGGGTCGATACTGTATAGGTTGCCCGTAGTGTTTAAGCCCGTGTAGTTGGTTAGCACAAAGCCAAACAGCCAAGCTACTATTATGCCTACAAAGAATGACGGCCCCGCAGTACATAGGGATGCCATAAAAAGTATCAGCCTGTCCAACCACTTATCTTTAAACAAGGCGCATACAATACCCAGAAAAATACCGACAATGGTTGCGAAGATAATTGCTGCAAATGCTAACGCGGCCGTGGCAGGCATTGCATCGGCAATTACATCGCCAACAGGCCGGCGCGACTGAAAGGAGCGCCGCAGGTAGGGTGTCTTAAGCACCAGGGCCCTGCTGCCTATAGACAGCACTTTAAGGTAGTTATCAGACTGCAAGAAAGCCCCACTTTCTTTATCTTCCATCTCGTTTATAGAGATTGGAGAAATATCATTCAGGTAAAAAACATACCGCATAAAGAGTGGCTGGTTAAGGCCTAAATCTTTACGGATGGCGGCTAACGATTTCTCGTCGGCACGCTGGCCGGCAACCATGCGGGCAGGGTCGCCCGACTGGAGGTTAAATAAAAAGAAGACCACTGTGGCTACGCCCCATAGCACCAATAAACTGTAACCGATTTTATTTAGAATGTAGCGCGCCAATTAATTCAAAGTTCAGAATGCAAAATGCAGAATTAAATTATCTAAACCACTTGTTTTAAATAAAAGGTATTAACAGGGTTTCCCTCAAACAATGTCGGTTAACAATCCACCTGCCCGCAATGGGCCTGGTCGGTTTCCATCTCTAGGGTAGTATGGCTTATATCCATATGCTCCATGGCGTGCTTAATTTTGGCCTTAAGGCTCTCCAAGTCGCCAATTGCTTTTTCGGGGCTAACCACAATGTGCATGGATAGTACATTATACTCTCCGTCCATGGTCCAGATATGGATATCGTGTACCGATATAACTTCGGGGTATTTAGCCAAGGCTTCTTTTATCTTTTCTTCAGAAACATTTTCGGGCGCTGCCTGCAATACAATTTTTAGCGACTCTTTAATATTGCGGTACACATTCAATAATATATAGGCTGCAATGGCTATAGAAAGGATTGGGTCGAGAACGGGTACGGTAAAAAACTTCATTACAATAGCCCCAATTAATACGGCAACCCAGCCTAATACATCTTCTATAAAATGCAGGTAAACAACACGCTCATTAATACTCTTGCCTTTTTTAAGGCGAAGCATGGCCAGGCCATTCGCTGCAATACCTAACACAGCAAGCCATATCATACCATCGGCATTGGGCTGTGCGGGACTTAAGACCCGACGAACAGACTCTTCAATAATAATAACAGAACCTACGGTAAGCACTATAGAGTTTATAAAAGCCCCTAGTAACGAAAACCGTTTGTATCCGTACGAGTATTTTTGATCGCGTTTCTTTTTAGATACCCTTTGGAAATACCACGATATGCCTAACGAAAAACTGTCGCCAAAATCATGCAGTGCATCGCTCATAATAGCAACGCTATTGGTAAGGTATCCGCCTACCAACTCTATAATTGCAAAAGCCGTATTCAGCCAAAAGGCAAAACTTATATTGGCTTCGCCATGATGATGGTGGCCGTGGCTATGCCCATGCGAATGATTATGGTTGTGGTTGTGCGCCATTTA
>JAIXUZ010000154.1 GCA_027483285.1 Bacteroidota bacterium | reverse complement strand
GGTATTGCCCCGCCCAACTTTGCTGCCAAAGCCACCTTTAGCTACAACGGCCGCACCACCAGCGCTACTACCGGCTGGTTAGACCACGGCCTTATTACCGGCACCGAAGACAGCCTGGTACTACTTTATAGGCCTAATTGTTCTTACCCTTGGAAAAAGTTTGGCCCTGCCACTAAAAATACCCAAGGCAACACAACCGATAAAATAGGCCGTTTTGATGTTGATACTTTTAAGTTTGGGGAATATTGCTTTGGCAGGGGAGATGCTGCCGTAAATGTAGCTGAAAATGCTTTTAAGGCCAACAAACTGATTGTATACCCTAACCCCGCCACATCGGCTTTAACTATCCAATCTGATTTAGTGTTTGAACAAGGCGCCGAAGTAAACATCATCAACGCTATGGGCAGCCTTATTAAAACCCTTACCGTGCCTGAGGTTACCGACCGTTTCCAAATCAACCTGAACAACCTGCCTGCGGGTGTTTACTACCTGCGCAGCGGCACAAGCTATGCACGGTTTGTGGTGATGTAGGGGTTATAAACCCTCTGCCCTGTTATTTTCTTTATACCAATGGTGGAGTTGGCGGGCGCTCTTGTTTTTCTGCGCTTTGGTAGGTTCCCGTTTGCAATCCCACGTTGGCCTGCACGATGTGATAAGAAATAAAAGAAAAAGGATTGTTACGGCTATTTTCATAGGTTTAGCTCTGCTTATTCTTCCTCCCTTTTCAATAGTGAATACCCATTGCTGGCTTTGTCAAATTTGGTGTCCCTTGTAGCGAAGCCCATCATCAGCTCCATGGTGTTTTTATCTAGTAGATTGATAATGCACATACGTCGGCTTTCTTCTTTTCCTGTGGCCTTTTCAACCAGCACCAAATCCAACCACATCGGCGATTTTTCGGTGTTGAGTTCGTATTTCATCTGCATTTCTTTGCCGTCTTCGCGCAGAAACCTTTCGCCGCCGGCTTCTTTATCGCCGTTTACAAACCAGGCATAGCCTTCTTTATCCAGCCTTAAGCCGTTTACCTTGTCTTGTTGGTCTAACCATTTGCCGCTAAGGTCAGGTGCCTTTGAACAAGCTGTGAACAACGCCACTAATGCTGCCAGTAAAAACGCCTGGTGTATTATTTTGTTATTGAGAAGCATATGCAAATATCTATTTCTTTTCGTGTTTCCGCTTATATATCCTGAATTCTTTCTGGCATGTAGCGCACTTCACTATGGCTGCAAATTTTGGAGAGCCAGAACCAACCGCACTGCCACCAACCTGTGGCCAATTGTAAGCATTTGGTATAGTGTCAGGCGCCTTTGTTACTCCTAAAGCATTACCATATTTTATTGGTATAAGCGCTTTGTGCATACGCTTTTTGTGCTTTTCACACATCCTAAAATCTTCTATAAATTCTGCTTTTGTAAGTCCATCTTCTTTATATCCCGATTCGTCGTAGTTTTCATAAAACACCTCTATCCTGCACGATACTAAGAGCGCAACAAGAGTTATCAGCAAAAAAGTCTGGTGTGTTATTTTATTGTAGAAATGCATTTATTCATGTTCTGAATTCCACTTCTTCACAAACGCCTTATACTCTTTGTGACATGTTCCACAAAACCTGTAAAACTGCGTTCTTGCTCCTCCTGTTCTTTCTGTTTGTGGTTTATGAATTAGATATGCTTTATACCGGGCATTAGGATAGCTTCCTATTGGTTCTCCTTTCGGTATTTTATCTGAAAAGGAGCAGGCTATTCCATTTTCTACCCTTTTTAAAATTGTGAGCAATCGTTTGTTTGGATGCTTTTCACAATAGCCATATTTCTTTGTAAACTCTTTCCTGCTTAGTTCCGTGTGTTCTTTACGCCTTTCTGGCGCGTGGGTTGTAGAATACATTTTAGCACAACCTGTTAACAACACAACAAGTGCTATCTGCAAAAAAGCCCGTTCTTTCATTTGGCAAATGTTTTTTGTGGCCTTTGCTTTTTCATGTACTGCTTATATTCTCTTTCGCAATGGGTACAATAATATGTTTTGCTGCGCTTTGGGGCAGAACAACTTCCAATAAGTATATATTTTGCAAATGGCATGCCCTCAATATGTTCCTGCCCCCTCTCCCATGGTTGGTTATCTACCCTTGGGCTAAAGCCTCCAACCACGCGCGAATAGGTTGGTAACAGCCATTTTTTGTGGGTCCCGCAGTATAGACGGCTTTTTTGTACCGTTTTCTGTCTTCGCGGCGCTCTTTTGGTGTTATTTTTTCGCCCAATTCCTTCATATGCCTCCTGAAGTTTTGGCTGTTCTTATTATAGCTTTCTATCGCTAAACCATCGCGGGGAATTGTCTGTGCGAACAGGCTTTTGCTACAACAGCATAGCAGGAGTATAAGCGCCCTGTGAATATTTTTGTGGTAGAAAAGCATTTTTACAAACGTACAACGTAAACGCGAAGCACACGAAAATTTTTTAAAAATAGGTGTTGAAATCGTTCTTATTTTGCCCTTTTCAGCAGGATATAGTCAGGGCTTTCTTTGTCAATTGCTACAGGCCGGGTGTCGCCAATCATCAATTCAATAGTATTTTCATCCACCGGGTTAATTAGGCCCAGCATCCGTGCATCGTCTTCTTTGCCTGTGGCTTTGTATACCCTTACAAAATCTACCAAATAGGGT
>JAIXUZ010000308.1 GCA_027483285.1 Bacteroidota bacterium | reverse complement strand
GGATGGCATATATATCCATTTTCTACCGGCATAAATGCGGCAAAAATGCGCTGTATGCTTTGCGGGGCAGGTTGTATATCTAACGGTACGGCTTTGCTGTAGGCAGTAGTTTCAAAACGTACAAAAACATACTCACTTTTTTGCAGCTTAGGAGCCCAAAAAGTTATAAAGTCAGTCCGCTCGCGGGCGTTAAGGCCTAGCAGGGTTAGCTTATCTTCTAAAAATGTTTCCAGCTGGTCTACTTTTACTACAAAGCCCTCGGTAAAATCAATATAGCTCATATCGGCTTGTATGCCTTCCCAAAACAAATAGGGGTAGCTGTTACCTTTAGTGTCGGTTAGCATACCATCGGGTTTAGCAGTAACATGCCAGCTATTATCACCCTCAATTTTAGGGTAGGTGTAAAGGTTGCTACCAGTAAAATTTAATGTAATGTCAGTTTGTTGTTCTTTTTCAGGATATAGGTATATAACAGGCTTTAGAGTGCGTTCCTGTGTTGGGTTGCCCCCGTCTTCATAGCCATCTATATCAAAAACAATAGGGTACTGTACATTAATTTTGTTGTAAAGTATATAATCTTGTTCAACCAATAGGGCGTAGCCAGGTATTTGCCTGTAGCTTAAAAAGCCCATACGGGTTTGGTATACAGTTGCCATAGGCCAATTGCCCGGTATAGCGTACATAAACTTAATAGCGCTATCCAGCTTATTGCCCCAACTATTATCCAGTTTTTTAATTTCAGCTACTGTTTTAGGGTACACTAAACCATTGTATGTTAAGTTTAATAATGAATCTAGCTTTGATGCCCGCCCGGCAAACACAGTAAGGCTGAAAAATAGCATCAATATGGTAATACATTGTTTGGTATTCATAGTTGTGTTATTAAAACTCCTTAAATGTTACAGAGGGTAACTCTATCCCGCCCCATTCTATTACCGTAAAGCCTTTGCGTGTAAAGGGTGTTAGGCTTTGTTCTTTTACTTTCCTATCGCTACTTAGCGGGGCAAAAACCATCATTATGCGTTGCATGGTTGTTGGTGCAGGTGTTATACTTAGTGGTATGGCTTTGGCATAATTTACTGTTTCAAACCTGATAAAATAATATCCGCTTTTGTGCATACGCGGGCCCCAATAGGTAATAAAGTCGGCACGTTCGCGAGGGTTTAGGCCCAAAACTTTTAGTTTTTCCTGCAAAAAAGTCTCCACACTTAACGAACTAACTACAAACCCCGATGTATTATCAATCCAGCTTAAATTGCGCTGTTTGCCTTCCCAAAAAAGGTAAGGAAATTGATCACCCTTGGTATCAGTTAGCATACCATCGGGCCGGGCGGTAACATCCCATTCTGCGGCCTCGCCAACTTTAGGCCAGGTGTATAAATCAGTACCATTAAAATCAAGTTTTACGTTTACTTGCATTTCCTTGGTGGGGTATAGGTAAATAACCGGTTTTTCGGTCATATGGTAATAATCTGGTTCTACTATTTGCGGCGGGGGTGGGGGGTTATGCAGGTATGCGTAATAATCATCGCCAATTTTACGGCCATAGCTGTAAATTTGCCCGTATGCAAGGCTATCTAAGCCAAAAATAGCATCGCGGGTACGGCCCCAATTGCTGGGTAGCTTTAAAACAAACATTATAACACTATCTAACTGGCGGGCTTTGCAACTATCCCAGCGGGCCAGCTCTTTAATACTAACACTCCAGTTTGTTTTATCATACTTTAGCTTTAAAATAGAATCGGCTTTGGCTGTGCTATCTATTGGTGTTGGCTTTAGTTGTTGTTCTTCTATAGTATTGTTTCCGCATGCTATAAATAATAAAACCAGGCTGCTTAATGCTATAAGGTATTTCATAGTACGTTAGTTTACAATTTCGGGCATAACCATACCGCCCCACTCTATTACGGTGTAGCCTTTGCGGGTAAATGGTTTTAGTTTTTGTAATGGTAATATTAGAGGCGAATTTAATGATTTATAAACCATAAACACACGCTGAATGCTGGCAGGTGCAGGCTCTATGTTTATCGGCATAGCTAAATTATAAGCATCGGTTTCAAACCTTATCAGGTTGTATTTATTTTTACGCAGCTTTGGCCCCCAAAAGGTTATAAAGTCGGTATACTCGCGGCTATTCAGTCCGAGTAATTTAAGTTTATCGCGTAAAAAATTCTCTGTCTCATCAGCCGCTACAACAAAGCCTTCGCTAAAATCAACCCATTTATAGTCGGTGGTTTTGCTCTCCCAAAAAAGGTAAGGGTATTCTTCGCCCGATGCATCGGTAAGCATACCATCAGGTTTTGCTGTAACACTCCAACCCAGATTATCATCAACCTGCGGCCAGGTGTACAACTCTTCACTTTCAAACTTGAGGGTTACGTTAATGTCCATTTCCTTTTCAGGATACAGGTATATAACAGGCTTTAGGGGGCGCACCCTATTACGGTCATCACCCGGGTCGTTATCAAACTTGGGATTTCTATAACCGGGGTACTCTTTCTGTATCTTTTGCCAAAGCATAAACCCTTGTTCTACCATCAACGCATAGCCGGGTAATTGGTAATACCTGAGAGTTTGCATACGTTGTTAATATGGACCTGTCATAGCCCAGTTGTAATTTAACGCATACAAATACTGTATAGCACTGTCTATTTTTAACGATTGAGGTTTATCGTACTGCGCAATTTCTTTTAACGTATATGTAAAAGAACCAGGGTTGAAAACCAGGTTTAGCAGCGAGTCTAGCTTAGGGATGCTTTCCTTGGGAGTTACCTCTGCCCTACTATTAATTGCAACTAATAGTAAGCTGCAAATTCCTATAATGTACTTTTTCATCTCTTTAGTTTAGTATTTCAGGCAATTCAGCACCGCCCCATTCTATCAGGGTGAAGCCTTTGCGGGTAAATGGTTTTAACACCTGTTCTTTAACAGTTATTGGCTCTTCAAGACCTTTGTACACCATTAAAATGCGCTGGCTACTTTCGGGTTTTGGTGTAACGGTTAGTGGAACTTCGGCCTCATAAGCAATGGTTTCAAAACGGATAAAATTGTATGCATTGTCCTTCATTCTTGGGGCCCAAAAGGTTATAAAGTCGGTATACTCGCGGCTGTTTAAACCCAGGTATTTCAGCTTATCACGGAAGAATGTCTCGGTTTCGGCAGCAGGCACTACAAAACCTTCATTCATATCTACCCAATTGAAATTATCCATCTTGCCTTCCCAAAACAAATAAGAGTATTCTTCGCCTGTGGCATCTTTCAGCATTCCATCAGGCTGGGCAATTACGTTCCAGTTATTCTTGGCATCAATCTTAGGCCAGGTGTATAAGTCGGCCCCTGTAAAACCAAGGTTGACATTTATCTTGGTTTCTGTTGTTGGGTATAGATAAATGACGGGTTTATCTACTTCGTACATGCCTTGGTTGGGCAATATATTTGGCGGGAACTCCTTTTCAATTTTATCAAAAACGGCATACTCTTTAGAAACCATTTCGGCATACCCGTTAATTTGATAATGCCTTAGGCGCATTAAGCGGTATTTGTATACAGGACTCATAGCCCAACAGGCCGGTAGGTTGTTTACAAAGGTTACTGCACTATCTAACAACGATGCCATACCCTTATCCAATTTTTTAAGCGCCTTTAACGTACCAGGATAGGTATCAGGGTTATACATCAGATTCATAATACTATCGGTAGGCCTGCTTTTTTGCGGGTACAAGTCGGTATAAGCCTTGCTGCTAAATGCCCCCAGACATAATATCAACATTAGTATCAGGGTATATTGCTTTGTTTGCATATTGCGTTAAATTTGAAACTCATTACATAGATTAAAATAACAACAATATTCCATAAATGGCTGCTAAAAAAGAATTAACACGCTGCCCCTGGTGCCTGGGCAATGATATTATGATGGAATACCACGACACCGAATGGGGCGTACCGGTACACGACGACCAAAAGCATTTTGAGTTTATTGTGCTGGATGGTTTCCAGGCGGGTCTAAGCTGGTTGACAGTACTACGCAAGCGCGAAAACTACCGCAAGGCTTTTTTAAACTATAACCTGAAAAAGATTGCGGCAATGGATGATAGCGATGTGGAAGAACTGATGCTGAATGACGGGATTATACGCAACCGCCTTAAGATAAAGGCTACCATAGGCAACGCTAAGGCATTTATGGAAGTGCAGAAAGAGTTTGGCAGCTTTGATAAATACATTTGGCAGTTTGTTGGTGGCAAAACCATTGTAAACAAGCCCAGTATAGGCAACTACCTATCTAAAAGCCCTGAAAGCGATGCCATGAGCAAGGCCCTTATAAAACGCGGCTTTAAGTTTGTAGGCTCTACCATTTGCTATGCCTATATGCAGGCCGCAGGCATGGTAAACGACCATACAGTAGATTGCTTTAGGAAGAAGGAAGTGGCGATGGAAGCTAAAAACTAACAACTAAAAGTGAAAAATATAATCTATGCTGCCTTGCTTTTTATAGGATTTATTTCTTGCAAAGAACATCCTAAAAAAGAACTATACAGTACCGAAACCCAAAAAGACACAAGCTATTTAGAACTGCCTGCGCCACAAGAAAGCGATGCAGACCCTAAACCAAAATTCTTGTTTTACACTTTCGATAATGAGGATTATATTATCGAAAGTGGCTTTGTCGTAAGTGATACTGACAGGTATGTTGTTGGCACTTTTTATCTACCCGTAATTAACCATCCGGAAAAAATTAAGTTAGCCTTAGTCAATAAAAAGGTTTTGATAGATGATTTTAACCGGTTTAAACTTTTCTTTAGTAAAGAGGATGCTAAATACTCTAAACAGGAGAAAGAAAGAATAAATGAATATTCAGCTAAACCAATTTATATCAAGCAATACGGCGATTGGTTTTCAGTAGTCTATAATATCTATAATTATGGTGGAGGGGCGCATCATACCAACGATTACTTAACCATTAATTACAATACCAAAATAAATACCAATTACAATTTCGACAACTATTTTAAGATAAAATCAGTGAGTGATACCAATGAGTTTGTTGGTATCATTAATGGCTACTTAAAACAAGAAGAACATTTTGGTCTGGCAAATTTCTCCCTACCAATTGATATATTAATTGAGCAGGATAGTGTTGTATTTAACTTTTACAGTTACCAAATTGGCGCATACACGCAGGGGGAACCGCATTTACGGATATCGAAAAAAGCATTAGAAAAATTTATCAGGAAATAGCTACTCTATGCCCGTAGCATCAATTTTAATTTCAAGTGCATCAAACTGGGTGTGGTAAACCTTTAGGCGAAGCACATAGCCGCGCGAGGTGCGTATTTTAAACTCTCGCATATCCAGTATCGATGAACGTAAATCAGCCGGAAAAACCTCGCCCATCATGTTCATCGTTTTGCGGATAACATCGACAAAAGCCTCGAGAGTTTTTAGCTGGTAGTCGGGGTTATGTATTTCGGCCGTTATTAAAACCAGGTTAGCGCGGACACTATCGTTGCCTGATATTTTGTATTGGATATTACACCAACGGCTGTTATAGTTTGCCCCACCAATAACATAGGGAGGAAGCTCGCACATGTAAAAAATACCGTAATAGCCCTGGCAGGCAAAAGAACTGCCTATGCCCAGTGTTGCTACTTCTTGTTTTAAAAGCTTAAAATTATCGAGGGTGGCGCGGGGCTTGTACACATCTACAATAGAGGTATCGCGGCCAAAAATGCTATCCTGGGGCATTTGAGCCTTTGCTGCAAAGCAAAGCAGGCACAAAAAAAATAATACTACCTTACCCAAATAAGCTTTCATTTAACCCTTGTACTGTTTAACAATGCAATAATAGTAAATGCAAGCGGTGTATTACAAATCAGGATTTAATAAATACAAACTAAGACCCGTTTAAAACAATTTAAGCCTTTAAGCATTATACTACTTGTGCAAAAAAGTAAATCGGCAATAGTTATAGGCAGCGGAGTAGCAGGATTAGCTACGGCCGTAAGGTTGGCTACTGCAGGTTTTAGCGTGCAGGTTTTTGAGGCTGCAGAGAAACCCGGCGGCAAACTGGCCGAAATGTATGTAGACGGATACCGCTTTGATATTGGGCCATCGCTGTTTACCCTACCCTATTTGGTTGAAGAGCTTTTTACCGAAGCGGGCGAGAACCTGAAAGATTACATTGAAATAGAAAGGCTGACTACTATTTGCCGCTACTTTTTTAGCAACGGCAAGGTGCTTAATGCCTATGCCGACAATACTAAATTTGCTGAAGAAGTAGAACATGTAACCGGCGAAAAGGCCGCTAACGTTATTGCCCATCTGCAACATAGCAAACGGTTGTGGGAACTAACATCGGACGTGTTTATATTTAAACCCTTTGGCGATAAGTATACCTACCTAAGCCGCCAGTTTTGGAAAAGCGCCTTAAGCATTGGGCAGATGGATGTGATGAAAACCATGCACAAAGCCAATACCGAACGTTTTTCTAAGCCCGAAGTGGTGCAGCTTTTTGACAGGTATGCTACTTACAATGGCAGCAACCCCTACAAAGCACCAGGGGTGCTAAATGTTATTCCGCATGTGGAATATGGTTTGGGCGCTTACCTGCCCACCAAAGGCATGTATAGCATTACCTCAGCCATCTATCAACTGGCATTAAAACTTGGGGTAGCGTTTACCTTTAACACCAAGGTTGAAAAGATAATAGTTGAAAATAATACTGCTGTTGGGGTTATTGCCAGCGGCGTGGAACATAGGGCCGACCTTGTGGTTAGCAATGCAGATGTGGTAGTTACCTACAGACATTTGCTAAACGATGAGGCAACGGCTAAAAAACTGCTAAAGCAGGAAAGGTCTACATCGGCACTGGTGTTTAACTGGGGGATGAAAAAAGAGTTTGCCCAACTTGATTTGCACAACATATTTTTTGCTGAAGATTATAAGGCTGAGTTTGACAGCCTGTTTGATAAGAAAGCCGTGTATAAAGACCCTACCATTTATGTTTTTGTAGGATCGAAAATAGCCAAGGCCGATGCACCCGCAGGTTGCGAAAGCTGGTTTGTAATGGTTAACGCACCTGAACACGCTGACCAAAACTGGCAAATTATTGCTCAACAAACAAAAGCTATTGTAATACAAAAACTAAGTAAACACCTTGGCGAAGACATTGAACAGTATATAGACTGTGAGTGGATTTTAGACCCGCAGTTGATTGAAAGCCGTACCTCATCGTTAGGAGGATCATTGTACGGCACCAGCAGTAATAATAAGTTTGCCGCTTTTTTCAGGCATAAAAATTATAGCGATAAAATAAAAGGGCTTTATTTTTGCGGCGGTAGTGTGCACCCGGGCGGAGGCATTCCTATTTGCCTTGCATCAGCAAAAATTACCACAGAAACTATTATAAACGACACATTGTGAAGCGGAGCCAACTGATATACCTGATAGTAATTATTATATACATTGTAGGCTTAGTAGGCCTATCGTTACCTATATGCCATAATGTTTTTGTAACATTATCATCAGTAAACATAATGCTGGCAGTGGTACTGGTGGTTTTTTACCATACCACGTCGCATACCATAATGCAAAAAGCACAAGAGCAGCAGTTGCACGGAGTAAGCCCAGGCGATTATATAACCATGCAGGGCATTAACTTTGTTTTCAAATCGTTTTTAGTAGGTGTGGCTGGCTTTTTTTTAGAGGTAGACGGGGTGCAGACAGGTTTAATATTTGGCGAATATAGCTACGGTAATGTGTTAGGGCCCAAAATGATGGAAGTGCCATTAATACTGGGTTTAAACTGGTTTTTTATGGTGTACTGCTCTACCCAAATAGCTGGCCTGTTTAAATTACCGATGGTACCTACGGCACTATTAGCAGGCGGAATAATGACTGGTTATGATTTAATATTAGAGCCTAATGCCATTGCAATGGGCTACTGGCATTGGCACAATGGCGCAATACCATTGCAAAACTATATAGCATGGTTTGTTGCAGGTAGCCTGTTCAGCCTATTCTACATTTACCGTAGCACAAGGGTACACAACATGATGGCTATTTTTCTATTCTCCATACAAGTTATTTTCTTTATCTTGCTTATAATTATTAGGCAGTTTGTATAACTTTGTCAAAAGTTACATAATTGATTTTATTGCACTTAAATAATTTGTTTAATTTTTTACAAAAAACATTAAACAATAATAAAGTGCTATTGTTTATTCAGGGCTATTTACGGATACAATACATGAACTTGTTAGTATATACATTTTGCTTTTTAGGAGCTTTTGCAGGCATGGAGTTTGTTGCCTGGTTTACCCACAAATATATAATGCACGGCTTTTTATGGAGTTTGCACAAAGACCACCACGAGCCCGGCTACCGCGCTTTTGAACGTAACGATTGGTTTGGGGTATTTTTTGCTATTATATCTATGATACTTACCATTGGCGGTGCAGCTAACGGCCTTGATTACCGCTTTTACCTGGGCATTGGCATAGCAGCGTATGGTGCAGCGTATTTTTTTGTTCATGATATTTATGTACACCGCAGGCTTAAATGGTTTAGCAAGGTTGATAACCGATACCTGCGTGCCTTGCGGATAGCACACAAAATCCACCATAAAAAGATGGAAAAGGAAGAGGGTGAGTCGTTTGGATTTTTATTGCCACACCCAAAATATTTTAAGAAGTAATGAGCAAAAAAGTACTGATAACAGGATCTGGTTTAGGGGCGTTGGCAACAGCATTAAGGTTAACAACAAAAGGTTACAAAGATATAACCGTGCTGGAGAAATACCACCA
This sequence comes from Bacteroidota bacterium, assembly GCA_027483285.1. Classification (GTDB taxonomy): domain Bacteria; phylum Bacteroidota; class Bacteroidia; order CAMBQF01; family CAMBQF01; genus CAMBQF01. The sequence goes on along the minus strand of JAIXUZ010000308.1, from coordinate 5,855 downwards.
ACCCGGTGGCCGGCTAAACCAATTAAAAAGTGATGGATTTACGTTTGATATGGGGCCATCGTTTTTTAGCATGAGTTACGAGTTTAAAGAGCTATTTGAAGCCTGCGGGATGAAAGACCCTTTGGAGTATCAAAAGCTTGACCCATTATATACCGTGAATTTTAGCAACGGCAAACGATATAACATATTTACAGACCTTGATAAACTGGCTACTGAATTTGAAGTAGTAGAACCAAACTTTAAGGCCAAGGTGGAGAAATACCTTAACAATGCCAGGGCAATTTTTCATGACACCGAGAATATTGTTATAAAGCAAAACTTTGATGGCAAACTGCACTACCTGTTGCAGCTTACCCGTGTGCCTTGGAAACATGCCCCGCGTATGTTTTACTCGATGTGGAAAGACCTTGAAAACTCGTTTGAAAGCAACGAGGTAAAGGTAATCTTCTCATTAGTAGCATTCTTTTTAGGAGCTACACCTTTTGAAACCCCGGCCGTATATAAACTGCTTAACTACACCGAACTGCAGCACGATGGCTACTGGAATGTAAAAGGCGGCATGTACCGTATTGTTGAAGAGCTTGTTGCTGAGTTACACAAACGCGGTGTTAAGTTTGAATACAATACCGAGGTGGTTGAATGTATTACCGACGGCAAAAAGGTAACTGCCATCAGGGATAATAAAGGGGTGGAACACAAAGCCGATATTTTTGTAGTTAATGCTGATGCGGCATCTTTCCGGGGGAAGATATTGAAACGTGCACGCTACAGCGAAGAGCGCCTAGACGCTATGGACTGGACCCTTGCCCCTTTTACCATATACCTTGGGGTGAAAGGCAAAATTGAAGGGCTGAACCACCACAACTACTTTTTAGGAGATAACTTTAAAGAGTATGCTGATGATATTTTCAAGCTATCAGTAAACCCCGACAAGCCTTACTATTACGTAAACGTAAGCTCAAAATCGAATGCTGACTGCGCACCTGAAGGCTGCGAAAACCTCTTTATACTTTGTCCTGTGCCCGATTTGCGCTATAAAAAATCGTGGGACGATGCCGAGAAACTAGCCGAAACCATCATTGATGATTTGGGTAAGCGTGTTGGATATGATATAGCAAACAACATCATGACCAAAATAATCTTGTCGCCAACAGAGTGGCAAAACAGCCTTAACCTTTACCGTGGCAGCGGCCTGGGCCTTGCCCACGGTTTAAACCAAATAGGCGGTTTTAGGCCCGCTAATAAAGACGAAGAGCTAAGCAACCTGTATTATGTTGGCGCATCAACCACGCCAGGAACGGGGCTGCCTATAGTTGTTATAAGCTCTCGCCTTGTAACCGAAAGAATAGTAGAAGAAGCTTAACCAAATTTAGTAATGGAACCTAATAAAAGTAAATTATTTGCAGAACAAAAGCAGCTTTTTGATACCACTGCCATACTCTGCAGCCGTATAGTTACCAAGTACTACAGTACATCTTTTTCATTAGGCATATCGCTTATTGCTAAAGAATACCGCGATGCTATATACGCTGTGTATGGCTATGTGCGCTATGCCGATGAGATTGTAGACACTTTCCATGAACAAGACAAGGCAACATTGCTTAGCGAGTTTAGAGACGATACCTACAAGGCGTTACAAAGAGGCTTATCAATGAACCCCATTATCAATAGCTTTCAGCAGGTTGTAAGACACTATGGTATAGAACAGGAGCTGATAGATGCCTTTTTAGACTCTATGGAAATGGACCTAACAGGGCATACATACAGTGATAAGCTTTACGAGCAATATATATATGGATCGGCAGAGGTGGTAGGCCTTATGTGCCTCAGGGTGTTTTGTAACGGCAACAAAGCTGAATTTGAACGATTAAAAGCGCCTGCACGCAGCTTAGGTGCTGCTTTTCAGAAAGTAAATTTTTTGCGTGATATGAAGGACGATTTTGATGAGCGCGGACGAATTTATTTTCCCGGTATAGACTTTGAACAATTTACCAGTACAGATAAAAAGCTAATTGAAGCAGAGATAGAAAAGGATTTTAACGACGCTTTAGCTGGTATCAAAGAACTGCCAATTGGCTGCCGCAAAGGTGTATACCTGGCCTACCGATACTACACTAAATTATTTAAAAAAATAAAGGGTAAAAAACCCGACACAATTAAAGTAGAACGCATAAGGATAAACAATATGATAAAGATTTTTATCTTATTAAAATCGGATGCGCGCTATAGGCTAAACCTTCTGTAAGCTATGTTTGATAAGCACTATACATATTTGCTATTAAACATTGTAACACTTTTTTTTCCTTTTGTATTATCGTTTGATAAAAAGGTGGCCTTTTATAATAAATGGCCGCAGTTGGTTTGGGGAATAGGTATTACCGGCGCATTTTTTATTGTGTGGGATATGCTGAAAACGCACTATGGTGTGTGGGCTTTTAACCTAGAGTATTTAATTGGAATATACATAGGTAACCTGCCTATAGAGGAATGGTTATTCTTTTTAACAGTGCCATATGCCTGTGTATTTATTTACGAATGCCTAAAGGCTTACCTGCCCGATTACCTAGAAAAGCCTTCAAGATATATAGCCCCTGTTATTGCTTTGCTACTTTTTATTACCGGGGTTTTAAGCTACGGCAAAATCTACACGTTTATTACATTTTTACTTACCGCACTTTTTTTGGTACTGTATATAAACGTATTTAAAAACCGCTTAGGCGGCTATTTTTGGATGGGGTATATTGTACATCTTATTCCGTTTTTTATAGTAAACGGGGTGCTTACATCGCTGCCTGTGGTAATCTATAACGATGCTGAAAACTTGGGCATACGCTTGTTTACCATACCGGCAGAAGACACCATATACTCAATGCTGTTGTTACTTATGAATATTGGGATATATGAGTATGTAGGGCAAAAGCGGTCAACCAAAAAACTATAGGTTATTTAAACCTAATGGTGCTAACAATATTTTCTACCTCTTTAAAGTATTTGTTAAACATATCGGGGGTAGCGGTATAGGTGATAACAAAAAACTTCCGGCCTTCTTTTACCACAGCCTGCCATAGTTGCAGCTCGGTGCCATCATCGGCAAACTTGGTGGTGGTATAGGTTAGCAAGCGGCCTTCTGTTTTGTATTTACCAACAGCGTAAGGCGTAACCTTAAAGGTTTTTATCTCATCGCCAAGAGTAGGTTCCAGATTGTCTTTCGATAGTTTTACATACTCATCAATGGTTAAATCTTCAACCATAGGGCCTCTTTCTGATGTTATATTGACATTCTCCCTAAAACCATCTTTGGCACTTTCTTCGGGGGCAAAAACAACGGGTATGCCACCAAAATGGGCGGTATCCCAGCTGGAAGGAAAAATCAATGAGAACTCTTTCTCGTTAAAAATACCGGTAGGCACCTGGGCGTTTGCATTAAAAGCCAAAACAACCAATATTAAAGCTATGTAGCGCATATAAACTATTTTAAGGCTAAGGTAGTAAATAACTTCCTTACGGGTGTTGCAGGGAATGAACGTTTCTTAGCTATTTTCGTACACAATTAGCACTATGTTTAAAACAGCACTTTCTTCGGCACTGGCATTGATTGCCGCAATAAGCCTATCGGCGCAGCCACCGGTATCTAACTCGCCTTACCAGTTAGACGGTAAAAAGATATTGCACAATGGCCGCCCCATAAAAACCTTTGAGGGTATTTATTACCTGGGGCCGGGCACTGTGGCTTTGAAAGAAGGCGGAAAATGGTACTTTGCCGATACTACGGGTAAAAAACTATCTAAACAAAAATATACCGATGTAAGCCTGATAGCCAACGGGCCTGTGGTTACCTACAATGATAAGCTGATGGGCTTTGCCCGCCGCGATGGAAGCATAATTATAGATGCTGTTTGCTCTGAATATAAAATGGTAGGCAAGGGCTATATACGCCTTGGCCAAAACAACAAAGTGGGCCTTATAAGCCCGGGCGGAAACCTGATGCTAATACCAAAATACGACGGTATTGAGTTTGTTGCGGGCGGCACTATGATAGCCGTGCAGCAAGGTTGCCAGACTATTTATGTAGACTCTATGGGCAGGCAAACAATGGGTGCCAAAATACCATCGCAAATAAATTGCCGTATAGGTTTTGTTGATACTACAGGCGCGGAAATAGTGAAACCTATTTACCATGACTATGCCGATGCGGGAACAAGGAGCGGCTTTGTGCAGGTGATGATGAATGATAAGTCGGGGTTGATAAATAACCGGGGTGAGTTGATACTGGAGCCTAAATATGATTGGATAAACCAGTCGGCAACGGCTACAGGTTTGATGCAGGTGAAACTGGGTGACAAGATGGGGCTGATAGATACCACAGGGCATGAGGTGATAACCCCTGAGTTTGAGGCGGTATTCTCTTTAGGTGGCGACTTGTTTGCCACTGAGCAAAACGATAAGTGGGGTGTGATAGACATTAACGGCAACCAAAAAGTGCCCAACGAATATGAGACTATTGCCACCCTTGTAAACGACCGTATACTGGTTAAGAAAGATAAAAAATGGGGCTTGCTTGATACTACAGGCAAAGTTGTAGTGGAGCTGAAATATGATAAGGTAGACCATACGGCTTTTGTAAAAGGGATGCTGCCAGTGCGCGAGAAACACCAGTTGCTGTTGGTTGACCTGAACGGCCGCGAACTACTGGGCGATATTGGCACCCAGGCTACTAAACTTAGCAATAGCAATGTATGGGAGCGCAGCGGCAATGAGTGGAAACTAACCGGTGCTGCCAAGCCGTTTGAATTTGATAAAATGCGCTGGTACTCGCCTAATATGTCTATTGCCTACAAAGATGGCAAGGCAGGGCTTGTAAGCCCGTTGGGTAAAGAGCTTACGCCTTTTGTGTATGATACCATACGCTACATAGCGCCTAACCTGGCCTGTGTAGTATCGGGCAAAAAGAACGGGCTGGTAAACAGCAGCGGCAAAATAGTGCTGCCCGTTACATACTACCTGATAAGCACTATTGGAAACGGCTACTGTGCCGTTTGCGAGGGCGAATATCAGGTGGGTACCCGCAATGGCCTACCTACACGCTACACCGTTTGCCACTGGGGCTTTGCTGACAGTACAGGCAAAATGGTTATAGCCCCTAAGTATGATGATTTTGAATCGTTTTTAAAAGGCTACGCCCCTATCAGCCTGAATAAAAAAACAGGGTTGATTGACAGTACAGGCAAGGTGGTTGTAGAGCCTAAGTATGATAAGATTACAGCCTTTCAGGGCAATGTGGCTTTTGTAAAGCTTGACGGCAAATGGGGTGTGATAGACCGCAGCGGTAGGGAACTGATAGAGCCCACTTTTACATCGGACTACCGTTTGGATTTAAAAACAGCATCGCCGCAACTTAAGGCGGGCTACTACCCTAAGTTTTACAAGGGGTATGCTACGGTATTTAACGGCCGTCGCTGGGGTTTGGTAGACAGTTTGGGTAAAAAGGTAGCCGATGTTATATACGACGAGATTGATATTTTAGAAGAGCCGCAAAAGGGGGTTATAGCCTTAGTAAAACTGAAAAAGAAATGGGGTGCTATTGATGCGAGCGGCAATGAGGTTATCAAACCCAAATACCTGTCGCTTTACCAGTTTACCGAAGGGCTGGCGCGTGCCATTAAAGGGCCTAAGTATGGCTACATTGATGCTACAGGCAATGAGGTTATCCCGGAATCGTTTGATGAGGCGGGGATTTTCCGCAACGGATGGGCTATTGTGCATATTGCCTACCGCTACTTCCTTGTAGATGTTGATGGCAACCCAATGGACATTAGGTAAGTTTTCAAACTTAAACCGATGTAAAGTGTTTATAT
>JAIXUZ010000414.1 GCA_027483285.1 Bacteroidota bacterium | reverse complement strand
ATCAAAATAACCAACATTATAAACCGTGAAGGCTCTTTCGACTCTGTCAAAAACTTGATATAGCAATTTATCATTACATGGATAATGACAAGCTAAAATAAAAACAATACCAATTTCCTCTTGAATTAAATGCCGAATAATATTTAAGACTTCCTTGTTTGAAAAAACCAAGTGAGCTTCATCAATAAAAAAAGCCAGTTTAGCATTTTCACCGAAGCTATTTTTTTGTCTTCTGTGCTGATGTACTATTAATTTTAAATCATTAACTATATCTTCAGCTAGAATGTTACAAGTATTGTTCGGACTAATTTTATATTCGATAAGTTTATTAATGAATTCAAAAACCCAAAGATCTGTTTTATCTGAAATTTCACTTCTAACCACACTGATTTCAGCATTATTAATTTCATCTAAAAGAATTTTATTTTCCTTGCATACAATGAATAGAGAATTATACAAACTATGCAAAAAATTTACAGTACTATTTGAATTCGTTTCAGTTAAATACAAGGAAATTGGGATTAAATTATATTTTTTTGAGTCTGCTTGAATTATCTTCAATAAGCTTGTCTTTCCTGTACCTCGATCGCCCCTTATTATAATACTTTTACAATTATCTTGGTAATTTGAATAGTTAAATATTCTTCGTATATTTTTGAGGCATTCTATATGTTTCTTTCCCGATAAAAGGTCATCGTTTTTCAATGCCTGTCTTGAAAATGGATTTTTTCTGAATTGGATTGGCATAATTATTTTACAAATTTGTTAAATAAATCAACATTATCTTCAATCAAATTTCTTATTTGCACAGAGCTGCCTTTTGTGTATTTTAAGCGGGAATACTCTTCTATTATCTTTAATGCACTTATGTAATCAACTTCAAGCTCAATATCTAATAAATTTATAGTACTCCGCAAGTTATTATAATTCTCTATTATATCTTCATTTTTGTGAATCATACTAATGATTTGAGGAATCAATGTTTTAATATATTTAATTCCATTTTCTCTTTTAATAGATTTTTCAATAAAAAAATTAAAATTATCAATCATACTGCTGACAGTACCGTGATAATTCTGCAATATCTTCAATTCTTTTGTTGAAATAAAAACGGAATGGGCTAATTTATTTCTAATTGGAAAAATAGCCTCCATCCCATTAATAATCGCTTTCATTTGTCGGTCGTTTAACTGAAAAACATCCATTTTTTCACCTTTATTATTTCTATACTTTTTCGATTCAATTATAAACCTTAAATCGGTAAACAACAAAAAATAAAGACCATGAATTTCTTTAGACTGCTCTATATTCCAACCAGTATTCACTGCAGATTCTCTTAAATCTAATATTTTCTGATAAAATGTAAACTTTTCATCTGATTTGTTTTTTTTATAAGGGAAAATCGATAAGGGTCCATTTGAATCGTCAATCCATTTAGCCGATCCATAAGCTTTGTTAAAAGAATCAATTATATATTCCCTTAGTCCAATTTCAATTTCTAGAAGTGACTGATATCCACTTACATTATAATCTATTTCAACGCTCATTTTTTATTATTTATAAACCAATCGTTAACTAAATGTGTACGTTTTCAAACCAAAGTAGATTTTTTGGGTTAAAATAAGTTGGACACTTACGGATTTAAAATTACATAAATTTTGCTTTGAAGTTAAACCTCTTTAGCTCAAAAGGAATAGTAAGAATTGTGAAGTTCATATATTGCCTTGAATGTTAATATTTTGGGAATACCTCTCTTTTGATTGAATGCTGAAATAAGTTTTCAAACCATCCTTAAGCACTGCTGCATTTAGCCACCCGCCATAAACGCAGCCGGTATCCAGACAGGTAGCATGCGGAAATTCCTTTGGAGTATCCCTTATAAATGCCTGGTGCCCAAAAAAGATATGTCCGAATGAACCATCATATAAATCAGCCCAGTAATGGTCTCTGGGTGTTTTTTCATTAAGACTTACGAATTTTCCATCTGGACTGATGTAACGGATTTTTGTAATCAGATTCAAACCTTTCAGTTCTTTAGGACTGTGCAAATCATAACGGTAAGTTTCTGGAAAGGGGAATTTAGGACTAAGGAAAATACCTCCGTGAAGCAGGGTGATGTTTTCTTCTTTAAGCGCCAATGAATAGTAAGCTCCATGTAGAAACTCTATATCGCTGTTAGAAAGTCCCTTAAGCAAAGCAGGAAACTCTTCCGTGCCTTTCATTTGCGACTCCATACCTGTATTATTTCTGCAATGCTGTAACCAATGTAAAAATTTTTCTTCGTGATTACCTAAAATAAGATATGTTGCACATTCATTAGCAATTTGCCTGCATCGACGGACAACTGCAGCAGGATCAGGACCTCGATCTATAAGATCGCCAATGAAATAAAGAGAATCTGAGGAGACAATTTTTAATAAACCCAACAACTCATCAAGTTCGCGAATGCATCCATGGATATCTCCTATAATTATTACTCTACCAGTCTTATTCATTTTAGATAATTGCGCGTATATAATTTATCATAATATATACAATTACCGCGTGGTAATATAAATAATCTTTTATGGTTTAAACAAAAACTTAAAGTGTTTAATTAATAAACCAATCGTTAACTAAATGCAAGTTATTTTTTGCTCTTGTAACAGCGGTATACCACCACTGGTAAATTCCTGGTTTTTTAATGCCATGTATTTTGTTGTCCAAATATAGAAAAACTTCATTCCATTCTCCACCCTGGCTCTTATGACAAGTTAATGCGTATCCGTAAACTGCTTTTAGAGCATTTAAATATGGATCTTTAAGCATGTTTTCTTTAAATTTCTCAGACTTTTGTGTAATTCCCTTTGCGGACATTCGTTTGAAGTAATCAAGCATAAGATCCTTATGCTGCTTGTTATTGAGATTGGTATAAACCGAATACAAAATATCTTCTATTAAAAGAACTGAATACTTATTTTTTGTTGCCAACTCTTCAACTTCAATATTTAGGAATGAGAGACCAACTCTATATTCTCTATTTCCAATATTTTTAACAACAACTTGATCACCATTAACAAGATTGGTTAAATAATTATTTTGAGTTACCATTAATAAATCACCCACATTCAATAAACTTGAATCTTTGTGTATGGCACTTCTTATTATTTTATTTAAATCGGAACAATGTCTATTAGTTTGACATAACAAAGTAGAATATTCGAACCCTTCTGTGTTTAATTTTATTAAATATTCATTTATAAGATTAGCGTGAGAATTGTGCAAAATGATATTGTTATGACCTTTTACTGGGAGGTTGGCGAATTTCACTACTGGGTTCTTTGTGTAAAGTGATCTAAGCTTGAAGGAGGATGCTATTATTCCATTTTCACGGTTTTGCCTAACAATGTCGGTAAGCTCAAATTCTTCAAATTTTTTTAAATACTTTTCTTCAATGTAATTTCCGATTAATGCCGGGGAATTAATTTGATTTATTGGGGGTAACTGGCAAGGATCTCCGACAAAAATATATTTACCATTTTTATCATAGTTAAGAATATCTCCAAGCAAATCACCAGTTCCAAATTTCGCAAATGAGCTTCCAGTATCAGGTTGGTCTGAAATCATAGAAGCCTCATCAATTATATAAACTTTTTCAGTTTCGGAATCAATAGTTTTTAAGCCAAATACAAGACTAATTTGACCTTTATCATCTAAAGCCATATTTTCTTGTAGTTTACTCATTTTATCCAGGTCTTCACTTAGCTCATCAAAGACATATATATGACTATGGATTGTATTAGTATCTGTTTTAGTTTTATTTGAAAGGATTTTAGCAGCTCTTCCGGTGGTAGCCAATAATGCAAATGGAGTTTCCTTTTCGTTCAATAATTTGATTAATCCACCCATTAATGTGGTCTTTCCAGTGCCAGCATATCCCTTTAAAATGAAAACATTTTTATCCTTTTGAGTCAAAAAATCACGAAGATTCTTGAAAGCAAACTTTTGTTGTTGCTTAAGTTCAAAATCAAAATATTTTGATAAATCTTCATTCATTATTTAAATCAATAAGTCTTAAATATTTAATACCTAAATAGAAAATCTCGGGTGTATGTCTACAAACCGATGTATATAATGGGATATTTAGTTGTTTTTTAACTCTTCAAATGCTAATTTAAACCTATCCGTTAAATCTAGAGAGGGATTTGTGATTTTCATGCAGTTTCTTTCATAATAAATCTCGGTATTGGTGTCTGGTATATTGGCCCTAAACTCGTTAATCCCTTTAAACCCATGCTCTCTTAAATAAAATACCATGTCTCTTACACACTTAATTCTAGAGTCTTCTCTTTCTCCATGATAGTCATGAACATCCATTATAAGCTCTAATTCGTTGTCAAATGGTAAGAGTCCGACAGCCATAACATTTACATGATTAATGGTTATTAGGCTATCTTGAATATTTATTGGTGGCTTCGTAATTATTAGGTCGTCTTCGGGCAACTCAATAGAGGTGTCAAATACTTCTTCAAACGTCACCGGTTCCACCTCAAGGTCGCCCCTGTAAGCAAGTTCTTCTCTTTTTAAGGAAAAATCGTTAAAGTAGTCAAAGTCTAGTTCCTTTTGTAGTAAAAGAGTATCAACCCAATAATCTAGCTTCTCCGGCGCGGTGTTTAATAATAATTGGGTAGGAAAGCTATAGCCTTGGACCCAAGAGTATGGTTTTTGACTTATGTAATCTGCTTCAAAAATACTATTTATACCTTCCGATAGGTCTACAAAATAGTCGTAGGAGTATTTTGATACCGGCACCCAATAGGGTTTAAAAAACATTATTTCTACCGGGTGGTCAAATTTAGATTGTAACCAAAGCCAATCTTCAACCCATATATCCAGCTCGTCGGCACTGTATATTTCGCCAATATCAAACTTATCCAATATATCTTGGTGCTCTTTAAGCCTGGTCAAGGTGTTTTTTAATGACGCATACTGGTCGCCCCATTTCTCTAAAAAGGCCCCAAAAGCCAATGTGTTATTCATGTAAGTAGTTATTGTATGTGCTGGGTTGCAAAGGCAAGATTTATAGTTTCAAATTTAGCTAAATTGCCATTATATCTTCAAATCAAAGTGTGCTTTTTGAGTTAGAAAAAGTTGGAAACATAGATTTGACGGAAAACAGCCAAATAAAGCTTGATTAGAATTTAAAACTAGCTGTTGCCCAATTCCTCAAACGCTAATTTAAACCTATTCATTAAATCTTGAGAAGGGTTTGTGATTTTTATACAGTTTCTTTCATAATAAATCTCTGTATCGGTTTCTGGTATACCCGCCCTAAGCTCATTAATGCCTTTATAGTCATGCTCTCTCAAATAATACACCAAATCTCTTACGCATTTAATTCTATCTTCTTTTCTTGTCCCGCCCAAGTCGTGCACATTAATCATGCGCTCTATTCTAGTTTCAAATGGCAAAAGGCCCACTGCCATGACATTTACGTCTGTAATCCTTATTAGCCCGTCTTTTATATCTATTGGTGGCTTAGGAATTATTCGGTTTGCAGGCAAATCCATATAGGTTTCAAAAACTTCTTCAAACGTAACAGGTTTAGCTGCAGATTCCCATGGTAACCTTTTATTTTTAAGCAAAAAATCGTTAAAGTAATCTATTTTAGTGCGTTCCTTTTCACTCAAAAATATATCAGCCACATTGTCTAAATTCTCTACAGGCGCATGCAAAAATAATAAGGTAGGGAATCTATAAGCAATTGCCCATGCATAAGGAGTCATGCTTATATATGCAAGCTCATTAATATTATTTGTGCCCTCGGATAAGTCGACAAAAAATTCGTAAGTGTGCTTTTGTACCGGCACCATATAGGGTTTAAAGTAATCTATATCAAGCGGATGGGTTAGTTTTGAATGTAACCAAAGCCAGTCTTCAACCCATATATCCAGTTCATCGGCACTATATATTTCGCCAATACCAAACTTGTCTAATATGTCCTGATGCTCTTTAAGCCTGGATAAGGTATTTTTTAATGAAGCATACTGGTCGCCCCATTTCTCTAAAAAGGCTACAAAAGCCAAAGTGTTATTCATATAAGTAGTAATTGTAGCTGCCGAGTTTCAAAGGCAAGTTCTATAGGTTCAAATTTATCTAAATCACCTAATATTTAGCTGCCTGTTAGTAAATTAATATTACCATAACTATATTTGGGTATGTGTTATCACCTTTCAACTAAAATAAATGTAGCTGAACTTGAGACAAGGTTTGAGGCTACCTACGATGCCGCAGAGGCTCCAACTACCTACCACCATGTTTCGGGCTTTGCATATCCAAAAATCCCTGTAATTACTTCGGAAGAGCCTAATAGAATTAAGCTTTATCAATGGGGGCTAATTCCAGCCTGGACAAAGTCAAAGGCTGATGGAGAAAAGTTTCGGGCAAATACACTTAACGCCCGTTCTGAGACTATTTTCGAGAAACCGTCTTTTAGGTCAGTATCTAAAAAGAGGTGCCTAGTTCTAGTTGATGGCTTTTATGAGTGGAGAGATTACAACAAGAAGAAATACCCATATTATATCCATTTGAAGAATAATGAACTATTTGCGATGGGGGGTATATATGAGAACTGGGCTGACAAAGAGACCGGTGAGATACTAGATACTTTTAGCATAGTAACCTTAGATGCCAACCCGTTGATGGCAAAGATTCATAACAGTAAGCTAAGGATGCCTTTAATACTGCCGAAAGAAACGGAAAGGCTATGGATAGAGCCAAAAGTCGACAAAGACTTTATTGGTAGCCTTTTTAAGCAATTCCCGGAAAATGAGATGGCCGCCCACACTATAAGCAAGCTAATTACCAGTAGAACGCAGAATAGCAATGTGCCAGATGTTTATGCTGAGGAACCCTATTCGGAATTACCCGGCTTATAGAGCCAAATAATCAGAATTAGTTTAGGGGAGTGCGCATTACAAGTCTTTTTAGATCGCTAGGGGAGTTCATTTGGCAGCATACCTGTAACCTGCATAATGTCATTTTCAATTAACGCAGTAGAATTCTCATCCAGCTTTCTTCTTTTACTAGTAATGTCCTAGAGTTATTATTATAATTCAGTATACTTTGGTTTGATGTTAAACAATGTAAGGACGGTGTTAATAATTTTTATAATTTAGTAGTGAAAGAAATAAAGTATAAATGAATTCAATAGTTTATCCAATACTAATACAGCCTTATTGTTTAAAAAACTTTAAGGATATTATACCTCCTTTACCAAGTCAACCTATAGAACCTGTAAGATATACTAGAAGACCACCTAATAGACCTACCCTTAATAAAGAGAATGACTTTGGTATCAGCACTTTTTTCTGGATGATTGCCTTTCATGGATTAATGATTTTTGTGGCAGTTAAGGCTCAATTAATTTGGATTTGGGCATTTTATATCATAGTCACTATAGCTCTTATTGGCTCACTTTTCTCTAAAGAAGAAAAAGTGAAAGTTAAAACTAATGATGAACTAGAAGATGAGTATAGAAATAAGATGGAGGAGTATGAAAATAAACTAAAGGAAGATGAACTATTATATCAAAAGGAACTCAGTAAATATAATGTTAAATTGAATGAATATCATCAAGAAGCATTAGTATTGCAGTCAAAAAGTAATATTTATAGATACCAAAAAGAACAGTTAAGAGATTTTTTTGAGAAAATAAAAAAACCGATTTATTCTGAGGTTATTTATAAAAAAGGGGTTACTGAAAATTATTTCTATCAATATTTGAAAAAATATTTTGGAGAAAAAATTAAAACGGATTTGACAATCAAAGATGAATTAACTCGGTCGAAGGAAATCCGAACATACCTTCCTGATTATGTTTATTTTGATCCGGATGGATTAATTATTGATATTGAAATTGATGAGCCTTATATTGGACATAATGGAGAGCCTATTCATTATGAAGGTATTGATGTGTATAGAGACAATTTTTTTATTGAGAATAATTGGATAGTAATTAGGTTTGCCGAAGAACAAATAATTAAGCAACCCGAAGAATGTTGTTTTTTTATTGCCCAAGCTATAAATGAGATTACTAATAATGATGAACACATAAAATTATTTATAAAACAAAATATCCCAACTCCAATCAGACAATGGTCAAAAGAGGAAGCACACAAACTTGCATTTAATAGATATAGAAACAAGTATTTAAATATTACACTACAAGAAAAATTATCTGAAGAAGTAAACTTAGGCTATATTTCAGAAAACTCTAGTATGAGCACAATTTCTTATAGAGCTATTGATAATTCAAGAGACGATTTGCCATTTTAAAATAGTAATTTCCAAATAACTACCTCTTCCTATTAGTATTGAAGCCAAACTGCAATTTGGTTTGAATACATACAATAGAGGGATGAGCTTAATAGCATACCAGTTGCCCACAATGATTTGGGGTATTAACTATAATTCTATATTTTTAATCAGATATGGATTATAAACCCCAGTAATAGTAAAAATTTTCAACGTACTTTATCTAAGCTCTATCAGAGGTGATATAAAAAAAGCCCAGCAGTTTGCTGGGCTAGATAGAAAAGAAAAAGACATCAACCATATAAAATCCAAACAAACATAGTTGAATAAATCAAACTAAGCATGAGGCTTATCCCTTATTATTAGTTAAAATGTTAAAAAATCGTTATATTTTAAAAGCCTTTATTCTTGAAACTTCAAATTAGCCATTTCATCCATTAGCATGAAAAAATTACTATTAATCTTATCCTTACTGTTATTCAGTGTTTGTTGCTTTTCACAGAGTCGGTACATTTCTGAAACAACCAAAAAGATAGTTTTCACAAGAGATGGTGGCAGATGTCAATGCTGCGGTAGTACTTTAAGCTTAGAATACGATCATATTACACCATATTCCTGCGGAGGTAGCGGTGAGGCTTCAAATATTCAATTGCTCTGTTTAAAGTGCAATCGCAGTAAGTCAAATAGCTGTTATTGTAAGGTTCACGATAGAAGAGTGGGGACTAATTGTTGCCAGGGTAGTTCAACTACAAAATTAGGGTCAACTTATAAAAGCCCCTCAACCAGTTCTACGCAATGCACCGGAACTACAAAAAAGGGTAGCAGATGTAAAAACAGGACTACTAATTCAAACGGACGTTGCTATGCACACCAATAGTATATAATTCAAATTTAACAGGAATGAATGTGAGTCTATTATTCGCAATTGATACAAATACTGAAGAAGTCATCGTATCAATGTCTCCAAAGGGGAGTAATCAAATAAACTTTGTTGAACGTATAAGCAAGAAAGATAACGAGGTGCTTTACTGCTCTGTTGTAGCAATAACAGCAATCACCCACTCCCCAAACTTTGACGCCGCAATTTTTAAATCAATGGACAAGGTTTGTCAGTTGGTATACAATAAACACAAGGAAGCTAAGTAATTCTTTGTCTTAACTACTAAAAGATTATGAAAAAAGTTGTTTTTAGTGCTTTACTACTCCTACTGCTTATTAATCCAACCAAGTGTTTCTCTTGGGGTGGCGATGGACATAGAATAATGGCCAGAATTACGAATCAGAACCTTAGTAGTAGCATAAAGGATAGTCTTGCAGTCTATTTAGGCAGCCTGAATTTAGAAGATTGTAGTGTATGGATGGACGAGGTCAGGAGTGACCATAGCTTTGATTATTTAAAACCGTGCCACTATATAAACATTGAAAAAGGTGGGGTATATACTACAAATACTGAAGAAAACATCATTAACAAACTGAACAAGGTTATTGAAAGACTTAAGCACCGCAAGCTTTACTCTAAAGATGAAGTTGTAATCGACATCAAAATACTTATACACCTGATTGGGGATTTACATCAGCCCCTACATGTTGGTTATGGGGTTGACAAGGGCGGAAACACTGTAAATGTTCAGTTTTTAGGTAAAGAAACTAACCTTCATAGGGTTTGGGACAGTGAAATAATTAAAAAAGAGAATATTACAGTAGACACTTGTAACCTATGGTTATCTGAGTATTCAAAAATCAAATCTGAGAAATCTGATATACCGGGTTGGATGAATGAAGGTCGGGCTTACCTTGAGCAGGTTTATGATATTCAGAATAATACTATTGACCAAGCATATATAATGAAAAACAAGGCTTTGATTGAGAAGCAACTCTTAAAATCAGGACTTCGATTATGTGTTCTAATGAATGAGATTTTTTTGACCTCAGGTAAGTAGAAAATATTACTTTAATGGATAATCTTTGTAAATCCTCCCATTTACAAAGATTATCTTAACATTCATCTCTTTACAGATTTTAGAAACCTCTTTTGAGGTCAGTTGGTCGGGGTTCTTTACTTGAAAGTTAAAAACCGTCTTTTCTTCTTGATGAGTAATAGTAATCTCCATTTCTTAGTCTCTCAAAAACCTATTTGTGTAAGGATCTCAATTTTATTGCAGTTTTAAAATTAGTAATTTTGTCTGTTTTTTAACTGCACTGTTTTTGATTGAGTTTAGGCAGTTTGATTTTTAAAATCTCACCATGTTATAATGATTAGCATGATGGATATTTTTGCTCCCATTCGGAATAAGAGTTATCATGTATGTTTCCATTGAATTCAATATATAAATCGGTGGCTATTTGTTTTATAGCTTCATAATTTGACAAATTTTCGATCCATCTCTCAGGAATTCCATGTTCACCCAAAATAAGTCCAACTATATTTCCTGTAATTGCCCCAGTGCTATCAGAGTCACCGCTATGGTTAGCAGCTAAATTGATAGCTTTTTCAAAATCATTTTGAAAACACAATGCACAATATAAACTAATTGAAAGTGCTTCCTCTCCAATCCACCCCAAACCAAGCATTTCAACTGATTGATAACTTGGCTGCCCAAGATGATACAAATTGACTGCTCTTTCTATTGCTATTTGCGTCTCTTCATATCCTGGATATTCCTTTAAAATATTTCCTGCTTTTACAATAGAAGCCATTAAACTATCTCCGTTATTGATATATGCAATTAGAGCAGATAGATATCCGGCGGAAAGATAGCCGCTTGGGTGACCATGTGTCATGGCAGCTAGTTCCGCTCCAATTTGGAAAGCTTGTGCAGGAGAAATATGAAAAAGCAACCCCACCGGAGCAATTCTCATAATTCCTCCGCACCCCTTGCTATTGTTTATTGGGTGTTCCATTGTTCCAGGTTTTCCGCTCCTTAAAGCAGTTAAGCAAGTATTTCCAGGCCCTCTTCTCCTAAAAAGAAATCGCTCTTTAATTAACCAGCCATTTAATTGTATGTTTTTTGTGGCATCATCGGCATACCAATCGCTTTGTGTGCTCAACCATCGTAAATACGATTGGTAACATATTTGAGAATAATCTCCCCATACACCGGTGATATTTGTTCTGTGCAAAGACCTTAAAAGACCTTCAGCAGTAAACAAAAGCATTTGTGTGTCATCTGTTATTTCCCCTTTCCCATCTGGAAATTCTACATAATCATTGACGCCTATACTGCCATATTTACTAATGATGCTATTTAAATCTATAAACTCCGTTGGAGCACCAATTGCATCACCAATAGCCCCTCCGACTATACAACCAATATAATTAGTTTCTTCAAGTTTAGGCATTAAAAATATTTTAGATGTTATTTGTGTCGTTCTTCAGAGCTTAGTAGGCATAAATTTAGATATTTAACTTAGACTTTAGGGCCAAGTTTCTTGAAACCATCTTTGTTTTATTGTATTTTCTTGTTGTTTTACTGTTGTTAAACTTAAGAAAATGTCCAATCTCTATCATCCTATTTTAGTTCACTTTGTTTGACGTTAAACAGACATACAATCTTTTTTCTGCCATAATTTATTTAAAAATAAAGAATATTAAGATAGCATAAATAGATATTGGCAACGATACGCAAATCCAAACAGAAGATGCAACATAATTACTACCAAACTTATTGAAATACTTCAAAAATGCAACTGATTTGTCAAATAACCAGTCTGAGTATGTTTTGAAATTTTTACAACCAACAATGAACCCTAAAGTGAAAATCACAGCCGCTATTTTAAAGTAATGAAAGTTGAAAATTATGTCTAATAAGCATAACCAAGAAAATGGAATACCGAAGTAATAAACGATTATGTTTATTTCATTATATGTCAGGCCCGTTTTATGGCCAATAAATGAAAGACTATTCTCTACAATTTTAAAAATAATTCTATTCATTACTTTGCAGTTAGTATGAAAGGATTTGTTGAAGGCTCCCCCTTTTGAGCACTCATCAAAAATAGACAATTTCAATTGTTTTCCATGTTGTTATTTCTTTTATTCCAATTGGCGTAATGCAGCTTACACAATCTTAGGGCGTAGTTGCCGTTGCATATCTTCAAACTAAAGTGTTTAACTTTTTTTAGCTCAAAATGAACTCTTTGGTTTGAAAACATACAACTAATCTAACAGTACTAATTTATGCGAGCTTTAACATTAAGCAGCCTATAATCGATTAGCCTGCCCTGCCAGTTGTAACTGTCGGGGCAGGCTCTCACACCACTAATTATGCGGGTCACGCAATTAGCGGTTCGGAAATTGAGGAGCTTTTTATAGTATTAGTCAAGCTTTGTTAGATTTCGTATCATAATCAAATATAATCGTATCAAACCGTATCACCATGTTCTTGCAATTTCAAATCTTAATCGCTGGTTTGAGATTAGGAAGAATAGACTATTTTAAAGAACCGGCGACGAATAATCAGGTTGCAGATGGTCATGCACTAAAATTTTTTAAAAGTCAATAGATAAAATATTTTTCTTTTAGGTATTTTTTAGAAACTTTCGCCATCCGTTTGTGAACAATCCCAAAAAACTGTTCACAACTCCCAAACACTTGATTTATAATACTAATTATAATATAAAGTTAGACTTTATACAGAACGACACTTTATGGACAAAACCTTTGTTGAGGTATGGGACAAATGTCTCAAGGTAATAAAAGACAATGTAAACGCTCAAAGTTTTCGCACATGGTTTGAACCTATCAAACCGGTAAAACTAGCCGACAACGTATTAACTATACAGGTGCCAAGCCAGTTCTTTTACGAGTGGTTAGAAGAACACTATATTACTCTTTTGAAAAAGACCATAGCTAAAGAGCTTGGTCCTGAAGGACGGTTGGAGTACTCTATAGTAATGGAGAACAACTACGTGAATAAAAACATGCCGTACACGGTAAAAATACCAGCCGAAAGCGGTCGTGCGCCTAAAAACAACCCGGTTACTGTTCCTGTAGACCTTAACCAGAACACTATAAAGAACCCGTTTATTTTACCGGGCCTTAAAAAGATAATCATTGAGTCGCAGTTAAACCCTAACCACTCGTTTGATAATTTTGTAGAAGGCGATTGTAATCGCTTTGCCCGTTCGGCATCTTTTGCTGTGGCTAACAAGCCTGGTGGCACCTCTTTTAACCCACTATTAATATACGGTGGTGTTGGTTTAGGCAAAACACACTTAGCCCAGGCAGTTGGCTTGCGCGTTAAGCATCTGTTCCCCGGCAAAACGGTATTATACGTTTCGTCCGAAAAGTTTACCCACCAGTTTATTGATGCGGTAAAAAACAATACCAAAAACGACTTTATCCACTTCTATCAAATGATAGACGTGCTAATAATAGACGATATTCAGTTTTTTGCAGGCAAAGAAAAAACGCAAGACGTGTTCTTCCACATCTTTAACCACCTGCACCAAACCGGCAAACAAATCATCTTAACATCAGATAAGCCGCCGGTAGAAATAAAAGGCATTGAGCAACGTCTGTTGTCTCGCTTTAAATGGGGCCTATCAGCCGACCTTCAGTTGCCCGACTTGGAAACCCGTATTGCTATCCTGGATAAGAAGCAATATGCAGATGGTATAGACTTGCCACGCGATGTTGTTGAATACCTTGCTTACAACATTACTACTGACATCCGCGAGCTGACAGGTACCCTAATCTCACTTATCGCTCAATCATCATTAATCAAACGTGCTGTTACCATTGACTTTGCCCGTCAGTTAATTGATAAGTTTGTAAAAAACACCACCCGCGAAGTTTCTATCGAACTGATACAAAAAATTGTGTGCGACTACTTCAATATGTCTGTAGAGATGATGAAGTCTAAAACCCGTCGCCGCGAGGTTGTTCAAGCCCGCCAGATATCTATGTTCTTTGCTAAAAACATGACCAAATCATCACTAGCAACCATAGGTATGAACTGTGGCAATAAAGACCACGCAACGGTGCTACACGCTTACCGTACCGTGAACAACCTTATTGATACTGACAAACGTTTCCGTTCGTATATCGAAGACCTAGAGAAAAGTTTAGCTATGCAAGTGTAACTGTTGTAAACATCCCTGTTTGAGTACAAATCAAACATAGAAAATTTCAATTATTTTCTATATTTTGTTTCCTTTATTCAAATGGGCGTAATGCAGCTTACACTTAAGGAAAAATCAATTTTTATGATTATTCAAAACCGTCCAAACATTCAGTCGGGTGAAATTGCCGAAAAACTGGCTATACCTGCACCCACTGTAAAACGCATTTTCTCCCAGTTGTTTAATAAAGGATTGATTGAAAAACAAGGAAGCGGACGCAATGTGAGCTATACTATAGTATGAGGGCAACTAGTAAAACAAATAGTATAAATAAATAATAGATTTATGTATCTTTCTGCTACTAACACGGAGGTATTGAAAATCGCAAATAAATCAACATGAAGTACAACTCTGAAACTAAAGAACTTTTTACTGATAACGGTATTTTCTTGAAAAAAATGCAGTGTCCGGATAAAGTTGATTGGGAGAAAATGAAGCCTGGGAAAAATGATCTTGAGAAAATTTGTTTGATTTGTAATAAAAGTGTACTAAATACTGACTACTTAACTGATGAGGAAGTATTATTTGTGCTAGAAAAGAATGGCAATCAATGTTTGAAAGTCACTGCAAAATAATTTCAGCATGTTAACTAGGATTTTACGCAAAATATTAATTAGGATTTTACACAAAATAGCAATGAAGAGGGGTGTCTTTTTAAGTAAAGATATAAGGAGACGTGGACAGAGCAATACAGACAAAAAGGAAGCTGATAAATTGCGTAAGATTAAAACGTTACGAGGAAAGCAGCATATTGATGAAGCTAAAAAAAAAGGCGTTCTACTGATTTATAGAAAGGCTAAACCATTTACTGTTACTGTAGGAAAATTCTGTATAGTTAGAAATAAAATAACAGGATTGGAATCTAAAGTTAGTGACTTTCGAGATGGAAGAGATCGCTCAAATGAATACGAAGTAGTTCAGAATTGGAAATATGTATATTATACATATGATTTTCCTAAAAAAGCCGCCTATGTTATTCCCAATGACATAAAAGAGGGTGAAATAGTGTTTGTAGATGATTTGATTGAGAATTTTCTTGCATATACATATGATCAAGGCCAAGACGAAAGATTGAGCAGCTCTAAGGCTATTTGGAAAAACAAAGATCTACATATCCTATATAACCCAAATACTGATTGTCATCGTATTTATGGATAAGCTCTAACGTATTCACAATCTCTATATGCAGGAAAACTATATCATAATGCTCCCATCACCTGAAATTGGATTTTATATTCAATTGGAGAGCGATGAGCCTATTTATCAACTAACTTGCTTTGACCAATTTGCGACGGTTGATATAGAAATGACCGCAGTTGATTCGAGTGACCAGGAGTTTATAAGTATAAAAGAAATTAACTATCCATTTGACTCATTCAAAGAATTGTTCAATCAACTTGAAAACAAAGTTTCCCCGATGAAGATCAATGAGTTTTACTTAACTTTCGAAAATAAGCATAATCTAAGTTTTATTACAGGTGAATTATCCGCAAGTTTTGAAACCAAAGAATTTTTATATCAATTTGTATTGGAACTGCTAGAAAATAGTGGATTTGATGGAAAATCTATGTTTCAAAAGTTAACACAACGAACTAATTGTTATCTTCAAATTTCAGTTGAGGATCAAGATTCTTTTGAACATATTGCTTTGGCAAAATAATAAATGGTTAAATCAGAATGCTTTAAGAATAGTTTGGAAATTCCGCTGTAATTGACCACCTTTTTTCGCACCAAACTGATTTAGTAAAGACAGGGATACCCTTAAAGTAACTTTTTAGATATAGAGATGTTAGATGCTTAGCTATATTTATTACAATTCAATTAACCTGTAGCTTGTGCTTCTACCACCGCCCTCTTCTTTTTCTAGAACACCTTGCTCTATCAGGTTTTGTATATCCCTTGCTGCCGTGTCTTGAGATGCCTTGGTAATCTTTGCCCATTTTGAAGATTGCAGCTTACCATCAAATCCGTCTATCATCTTGTTGATCATTAAGCGCTGTCTGTCGTTTAGGTTCTTTGTTGCCAAATACTCCCAAAATCTGGCTTTGTGCATGACACGTGCTAGGATTTGATCGGATGCAATTATCGAGCGGTCTAGGCAGCCTAAAAACCACTCAATCCACTCAGTGATATCAAGCCTCCCTTTTTGTGTTTTTTCCAGTATTTTGTAATAGGCATTTCGCTCTTGACTAATCTGTGCTGACATACTGTAGAAGCGCTGAGATGTTCCATCCGCTCTTGCCAGTTGCATATCTGCAATAGTACGGGCAATCCTGCCGTTGCCATCATCAAAGGGGTGAATGGTTACAAACCACAAATGAGCAATAGCTGATTTTAGCACAGGATCTAATATAAATTCGTTATTAAACCAAGTAAAGAATGCTTCCATTTCATTAGCCACTTTGTCGCCATCGGGGGCTTGGAAGTGAACTTTCTCTTTACCAAATGCGCCCGATACAACTTGCATCGGTGAATCGGGCTTATTGTCTCGCCAGTTGCCTACCACAATTTTATACATGCCACTCCTACCAATCGGAAACAGTACCGAGTGCCAGCCAAACAACCTTTCATCATTCAATTCTTCTTTGTAACGCTGTGTGGCATCCATTATCATATCGACAATGCCTTCGACATTACGATCTGCGAGAATAAGTCCGACAACATCCATTCCCAGTTTCCGGGCAACCGAGGAACGTACCTGTTCTGTATCCAGTTTCTCGCCCTCGATTTCACTCGTCTTTATGATTTCTAGGGTCATGGTTTGTAATACGGCTTCATTCCGTAATTGAAAGCCTAAAGCCTCCATGCGGCCTAATAGTCGCCCTTGCCTGTGCCGTAACTCTATTAGCTGTGACAGAAGCTTTGCTTCATCCCAAGTGAACCTTGGCCAATCCTTATGTTGGTATATATACATTATATTCTCCGCATTTTATGCGGTAAATATAACACTTATTCTCCGCAAAGTCAAGAATAATATCCGCTATTTATGCGGAGATTAAGCAAGGTAATCTCCGCATAATGATTATTAGAAATATTTTTAAATTCATTAAATTTAGGCAAGCCTACAAAAGAATACTAGTGTAACCCTCCCTTATTATGGACTGGGTTAGATAGTTTTGTTAAACTTAAGAAAATGTCCAATCTTTATCATCCAATAATAGTGCACTTTGGTTTGAAGACATACACATTATTAAAAACGCAAACAATGATAAATTCGACTAAACAGTTAAATGAAATTATAAGAAACTTCTCTAAAGAGAACGCAAATAGCAGCATAAGCCAATTAAGGGCAATAATTCTAACCTGTAAAAATGCAGGAATTAGATTTTCTTCTGACCCTAATTATGAGGAAACGATTCTTTCATTTACAAAAGAAAATTTCCCTGAATTTATCCTTCAAAAAGCTAATCAAGAAATTGAATCCCTAGCGAAGCAAAATAAGTATCAAGAAGCGGCAGAAATGCGTGACAAAATAATATCAATCAATAATGAAATACACAGACAGTTAAGATTGAAAAAATACGGAACAACAGATTGGTTTATGGCAAAATCAGTGACTGAAATTATCTTTCTCCCAACCCAAATTTCCGGTGTTGATAGTTTAATTTTTGAAATAAATAATTGAACAAACAACGCTGCATAACAGGGTTTTGCAAAAGTGGCGGCTCAGCGCACCGCAGCCACATTTGTGATTAATCAAAGTTTGGTTGTCCGCTGGTAAAAAAAAGATACTCGTAAGGTTTTGTGAGGACAAAGAACTACATATATACATATAAAAAAAACCCGTCATTGACGGGTTTTTTATTTAATTCTTATTTCTAAAACCACTTGCTTTAGGACCTCGTTTCTTGTAACCATTTGTGTTTGATTCCATTTTCTTGTTGTTTTTTACTATTGTTAAACTTAAGAAAATGTCCAAGATTTATCATCCTACTTTAGTACACTTTGGTTTGACGTTATACAAAATTTTAATTGGTTAATCAATTACAATTGATTAATTACAATTTATTATTAAACGATTCAAGGAAAGACTTACAATTTAGACTGAATGCTTCCTTAAAATTCTCCGCATTGTCTTTAGGAACTTTAATAAAGAACACATTGAACTTCAATTTATGCCCATAGAATTTCAATTGTTGCGAAACAACGCCATTTGTGGAAGCAATGTTTTTATCCCAAAGTTCTTCCTTCAATGGATAAATGAATCCGCATCCTCCAATTTCCCCCATATTCCCATATTGCCCTATGTAGGTGTGCAATTGAAACAAATCTTCCCGCTTAACACCGTATCTAAAATCAAACGACTTGTATTTCACATCATAGACATACAATTTGTTATTGTGTTCAAATGTAATATCTGGCTCTAATTTTCTTGAATAACTCGTGCTTGCTGTTGGTATTTGATGTCTATCGTTAAATTTATCGTGAAGATCAAATGAGCTCAAAGTCTTACGAACAAAGTATTCGAATAGCATGGAGACATCAAATAAGTAGGCATTCAAATCGGATTGGGTTCCAAAATCAGCCATCTCTTCCTTCAATAGCTTTTTAGACAAATCAATTATTTCGTTGAAAGAGTTGTAGTATGGGTTATTATAATGAGGCGTGCTTAGCAATTCAAGGTAGCTCGGTTTCGCGCCTTGAACAGCAGTTTCAAAAGAGTTACGAACCAAAATTTCATCTTTTAGGAAGGAGTGATGTTTGTATTTTCTAAATACAGTTGTGATCAACTGATTTCCCAATGTATTGTAACTATGCTCTCGATATTGACACCTGTATTTTCCGGTGTGGCCTTTTTGGAAATAATTGACAACATCTATATTCCCACGAACTTTGGTCAGATCTTCTGTTTTTGTAACATAAGCTTTTGGAATACCTAGCCGTATAGCTTTTTTCAACTTGATCTTCCATAAATATAAAACCAACCATTCAAAGGAATTTCGGTTGCTAATTCCACCAAAGTCTTCCAATTCCAAAAAGCCATCTGCTGACGCAATAATATATTTAAGAAAATTGTCACCAAAGCGTGAGCTAATATTGATCCCGTATTCACCGTTACTAATGAAACCAATAACATTGCCCGTTTCTATGGTAAAATTTTGCTCACTATACCCTTGAAAATGAATAAAATCATCACTCGTATTATGCTCATATTCACCATCATTTAGTAGAACTAAATTCTGTTCTTTTAGTCCCTGTTTCAACGAACTGTTTACGATAGATGATTGTTGCCTTAAATAATCGAACCAGTTATACGGTAAACAAATTCCTTTCTTTTTGACACCAATAGGAATCGACTCATCCCAACGACTTTTCAAGATATAATTATCACCCTCTTTAACAAAAGAATACACACCGTTATCTTTCAGTGTACCATTTCTGAATATTTCATTGATCCAAGCCATTGACTAGTGTAAACCGAAAGCTTCTTTATAATCAGTTAGGTGCTTACCAGTGCCTCTTAGATATTCTTCCAGAAGTGGTTTAATACTATTCGACCAAACATCTTGTCGCACTTCCTTTGCTGTCAAATGATCACTGTATGGAAGATCCATTAAATAGGAGTGTCCAATTTGAAAGTCGCGACCAAGGAACGGCTCTGCAAGAATTCGCTCATTTAATTTTTTCAAGCTTTCTGCCAGTTCCTGCCACTGTGGATATTTCTCACCAAGATAGCCCTTCAACATTAGGATGTTTGGCATAACTTCTTCCCAAACAAATCGTCTACGCAAAGCAAAATCGAAACTCTCCACACTTCGATCAATCGTATTCATAGTTCCAATAACAAATACATTGTTAGGTATAAAAAACTGGAAATTATTTTCAACCGGATCTCCAACCTGAAGCATACAGTTATCTGCAGTATTTAGGCTAGCATACTGCGTTTTGATCTTACCTGCTGTTCCTCTTTTTTCAAGGCTATACATTAATTCGCCTAAAACTCTGGAAAGCTCTGCACGGTTTATCTCATCAATTATAAAAAAGAAGGGGGGTAAAGCATCGACCACACGCTTGTTCTTGTTTTCTTGTTCAAATATGAATTTCCAGTGAAAATATTTTTCTGTATTCTTTAGTGGTTCAAATACAGCATTGTTCTCCAAATCTGAAATGGTATCTGTTTGATAGTTGAATGTTCCATCGGTATCCAACTTATACATATCCGTTTCCCATTTCCCAGCTTTGATACAAAAGGTTTTAAAAATCCCATTCTGTAAAGACAATTGAGCTTCATTATTTACTAGCATGGGTCTCAGTCCTTCAATAAAATCTTCATAACTGAATGAAGGGTGAAACTGTACAACTTCAACATGATCCTCATACTTGCTATCAGTAACATTGTATTCTGTTTTCCAGATTTCAAACTGCAATTTTGAATCTGCTTGAGCACTATAGGTTTTTCCAGTACCAGGCGCGCCGTATTTAATGATTTGTTTCTTAAGATTGAATGGATTTCCGATGTATTCAAATAAACGCCAGATAAATATATTTCGCCAATGTTTATCACCATTGTTTATGGATAACTCAACATCAATCTCTTGAACAGTGAAAATATTTTTTTCAAACCAACTGTAAGGGTTTCCAGGATAATTTCCTATCAATCCTTCTTGTTGCAACCAATTAAATAATGTGTTGAATTTACCCTCTTCTACGGTTGATGAAACATCAAGATAACATGCGGCTGCAGTTCTATTGATCAGTACTTTATTATCTACAGCTCCGGCTTGATTGTTCCAGGTTTGTTTGAATTCCTCATATGTTGTTGAATCGGGTGTTTTGATCAAATTCTCAACAGCAGTAATAAACCCTGAATCATTTTTAAAGGTATTCGGTCCGTTAAATAATTTATTAGACACGACCGATTGACCATTGGAAGAAACACCGTTTCCGCCTTCCTCCTCCGTTTTAATAAATCGGTGCATAAATTCATCAAATGGGTTATCAACATTTTCGAAAATAGTTCCTTGATAAACAACATTATCCTTAAGACCATTACCAGCAATGAGCTTTGCACGAATTAATTCTACTTGATCTGTGAGTTCTTTGTAACGTTCATACCAGTTCATCATGGCGTATTTCTGATTCACGACAAGTAGCTGATATAAGTTGTCTAGTCTGGTGTTCGGCATTTGTAGATAATTTTATTTAAAATTCTTTTTTACGTTTTTAATATTGATTAATGATTTGTATGTCTTCAAATCAAAGTGTACTTTTTAAGTAAAAAAAAGTTGGAAACTTTCGGATTTAAAATTACATAAATTTTGTTTTGTTGTTAATAAAGATTTTTACTGGTTGTGTTTTCGTTTGGCTGATGTAAGCTAGGCTCCGTTCATTAAGGGATTTTAGCTTGATTTTTCTTCTATTTTCTGTTGTTTTAGGAGCTTTTCCATAATACATATCAGCCGGGGTAACATTCTGTAATGATTCATGGTAGCGTTGTGCATGTCTTCAAACCAAAGTGTACTTTGTGTCTTAAAAAAAGTTGGACACTTTTATCACTTAGAATCTAGAGGTTAGTTAATTTATGCGAATGGAACACAAAGCCTGAGATAGACTCTTTGCTTGGCCACTAGTTAAACACATCCATTGCTTTATCAAGTTCAGAATTTACAATTTTAGCGTAAATCTGGGTTGTTTTTAAAGATTCTTGCCCTAATAGTTTACCAACATATTCAATTCTTATCCCTTTTTGTAAAGCTGAAACGGCAAATCCGTGACGCGAGCAGTGAAAGCTTATCGGTTTATCTATCTCGGCCAGCTTTAACAAATCTTTAAGATTCTTATTTACATAGGCTGTAGCGCCTGAAATGGCAATTTGCAGCTCTTTTTTACTGGTAATGCTTTTTCTACTTAGTATAGGGAAAATATAGTTGGTCTTTACAGAACCTGTAAGAGGTTTGTAATATGCAATAATTTGCAGGGCTTTGGTTGGTAATTTAACGGACACGGGTTCTGCTGTTTTTTGCATGGTAAAACGGATATGTGTTCCATCAAAGTCTTGCCATGTTAATTGCAACAGGTCAGATATTCGTATACCTCCAGCGTACGATGCAAATACAAACATGTTGCGGTGGTTGTTTAGCATAGTATCCGGCGTAATATCTAAGTTTTCTATTTTAAGCAATTCATCCCCGGTAAGGTAATTGCGTCTCGTTTTTTCGGTCTTTAGTTTATACCTTAAAAAGGGGTTTGAATTGGCTTCTATTAGCTCTTCTCTTACCGCATCATTAAATAGCTTGCGTAATATTTTAAGGTTGCCATGTATAGTGTTTATGCTATTTTCTAAGGTGTCTCTTAAATATTGCTCGTATTGGGTTAAAAATGCCACATCGATATCATCAAAAGGTAGGTAAGTTGGCTTATGGTAAGCCTTTAGCTTGCTAATAACAGCCGAGTATTTAATATGGGTGCCGTATTTTTCGTTGGCTTCCAGTATATTTTTGTATTTATCGGCATATTCAAAAAAGTCAACGCTGGGTTTACCTTGTATAGCTTGCTTTAGATGGTTGGTAGAGGAGCTTTTCTTTTTTGTTAGTTCAGACAATACGGTGTTTTGCGCTTCGGCAAGTTTGGTTGCCAGAAAAGCATTAGCTCTGGCTGAGTTAGGGTGCTTACTCTTAATTTTTTGTTTATCACTATCCCAAAGTTCGGGTAGAACAGATAGCCCAACAGATACAAATCGGGTTTTGCGGTCTTTTATTACACGCAGGTAAAGAGGTGCTTCTCCAGCCTTGTTTAATTTGCTTTGACGTAGTATAAAATTTACGCTTGCCATGATCTTTTTTCTACGGTTTAGACAAAGATACAAAATGGGTACAACATTAGGTACAACATTTTATGCCATTTTGTCCCACTTACTGCCAGTTAATTCGAGTTAAAATTTTTATATTGCACTAAATATCAAGTAATTAGAAAATTTAAAAAGATTTTAAAAGCAGCAAAAAAAGACCCGTCCAGTCCGCAAAAAGCCCCTCATAAAGGGGCTTTTTTGTTTTATTACTGTCCTTTGTAATCCAAGTCGTCTGATTGGCCTTTAGGCCCTAGGTACTTTAGAACAATACCTCCGTAAGGTGTAAGTGTAATAATATCGTTGGTAAAGTTGTCGCCCTTATTAAGTGTATATATAGTACTAAACAACACACGTACTTCATTAGGAAGTTCTACTTTTTGTTTTGAAAAATTCATAAACACATAGTATTCACTATCCTTGTATTGACGCAAGTACGATAAAACCTTACGTTTCTTCCCTACATTATTTATTATAATATTACCGCATTTTAAAGTGGTTACGCTATCCCTCAAATGCACTAAATCCCTGTATGTATTCAATAGCGATAGACTATCGGCTAACTGCGTTTGAACATTCCTTATACCAGCTTCGCTATCTATAGGCAGCCAAGGCATGGACTTGCTAAAGCCCGCATTGGTGGTAGTATCCCATTGCATGGGCGTGCGGCATACATCGCGGTTTAGGGGTACGGGCAGCTTTTTACGCATAAACTGTGGCACAGCCTTCATCATACCTGATATTGGGTCTTTAGCGTCTTTCTTTGGCATCCACACATCGCGCATACCAATTTCTTCGCCATAGTAAATAACGGGCACGCCCCTTGCGGTAAGCTGGAACATAGTTAGCAAACGCGCCTTTTGCAGGTTGTTTTTTATGCGGTTTATGCTGCGGCGGTTGTCGTGGTTGCCAAACACTATGGTGGGCATTAGCGGTTCAGGGCAAAGCTGCTCATACAAGTTGATTTTATCGCGGAAAAACTTCGGCTTAAAATCATAGAATATCATGTCGAATAAAAACACCAGGTTTAAGCCATCGCCGTATTTACCCACCAACGGCATATTATCGTTTACGCTGCCAACAGCTTCGCCCACCATAAAACGCGTAGGGTTTGTAAACTTGTCAATAGTGTCGCGCAGTTCCCTTGCCAGGGCAAAATTATCGGGGTGATTTATGTTGTTGGTGCGGTTTTGAAACTTGGTTTTTAAGTGCTGTGCCGATGGTACATAGGTTAGCACCTTTGGGTTATCGCGCAGCAACGAATCTTCCATAATGCAGTTGAAGATATCCAACCTGATACCATCAACCCCACTGCCCAACCAATGCTTCACCACGTTGAACATAGCGGCCTTAACATCGGGGTTGCGGTAGTTTAAATCGGGCTGAAAGTTGAGGAATGCTGAATAGTACCATTGCCCACGGGCCTTGCTGTAGGTCCATCCTTTTTGGCTGATAACATTGTACCAGTTATTAGGCGGGCGCTTGCCATTTTTGCCTCGCCCATCGCGCCACACATACCAGTCGGCTTTGGGGTTGGTTTTGCTGCTTGCCGACTCTTTAAACCATGGGTGTTGGTCGCTGGTGTGGTTAAGCACAAGGTCAAACACAATCTTCATTCCCCGCTTATGGGTTTCAGCTATCAGGCTGTCAACCGTGGCAAGGGTTCCATATTCGGGCGCTATGGCGCAGTAGTTGCTAATGTCGTAGCCAAAATCGGCCTGGGGGCTATCGTAAAACGGCGACACCCAAATGGTTTCAAAGCCTAAACCGTTTATGTAATCAAGCTTGTTGATGATACCGCGCAAATCGCCAATGCCATCGTTATTACTATCGGCAAAAGAGCGGGGGTAAATCTGGTATATGGTAGTATTCTTCCACCACACGCTGCTACTGTCTGATGGGCCTGGTGAATACTGCGCTTCAGCAGTAAAACAATAAGCCATTAGTACCAATAAAACCAAACGCACCTTCATAAGGCAATAATAGGAATAAAAAACCTCCCTGTCTGCAGACAGAGAGGCTTTTAACTAAACCAACAAAAAACTGTTTTATTAAAACTCTAACCTGTAGCTAAGTATTGGTATTAGCGGGGTTTGGTACCAGGTTTTTACTACGCCTTTGCCAATATCAAAATAGGTGCCGCCTATGTTTTGGCGGTTGGTTACGTTTTGAATATCAAGCGCTACGGTACTGGTTAGCTTTTTGTAGTTGCGTTTAAGGCTAAAGCGCACATCAATACGGTAGTAGTCTTTGTTTTTTTGGGTGTAGGCCTGGTCTTCGTAATATACAGGCTCGCCCCTGTTAACAGACTCTGCAACATTTATTGGCGTGTTGCACATACCGCCGGCATACAGAGCCTTTATGTTGATCCCTATAACACGGCCTTTGCGTTTTTCAGACAATGTCCATTCTTTGCCAGAAGTAAAAGCCATATTGTAGTTGCCATTGTAACGGGTGTTGCGCCATACATTATCCTGCGTTTTGTAGGTTGAGTTGTATACCGAAGTTGATAGTAGGAAGTAGAAGCCTTTGTTTAGGAACTGCTCGAAGGTAACTTCGGCACCCATGTTGCGGCCCTTGCCTTTGTTTACCAGAGTATCTACAACAAAACCATACTGGTTGTTTATGATTGAAAAGGTGCTGTTGGGGTTTGCACTAACGGGTATGTTGTATAGGTTCTGGTAGTAGCCTTCTACTTTTATATGCAGGTTTTCGGTAAGCATACGGTCGTAGCCAATAACCAGATGCTGGGCTTTAGACAGGCCCAGTTTTTCGTTTGGGCGGTAGCGGGTGCCGTTGGGTAGTTCAAAGTCGGCAAAGTAAACGCCAATAGGCTGTACCTGGCTGTGCAGGCCATAACCAAAGGTTACTGACTGGCGCGGGTCTATAGCGTATTTTAGCGATGCGCGCGGCTCTACCGAGTAGCTGTTGTTTAGCGTAAGCAGTAGAAAATGCAGGCCGGTGTTAAGGGTTAGCTTATCGGTAATGCGGTAGTTCCACTGGCCAAAGGCTTGCAGTGTTTGGGTGTTGCCCTTGCTGTTTAGCTGGGTAATAAACAGGTTTGTACTATCATCTAAATACTTTTGGTTTAACCCATAAAACAGCTGGTTTAAAATTACGCCTGTGCGTATGCTGTGGTGGGTGTTAAACTTATAGGTAAGTGTAGAGCTTAGAGTGTATTTGGTTTGGCCAAACTTTTCGTTATAGGTTTGGTAAGGGTTGAAATCGCTGCTAAGGGTTTCTTCTTTGTAGCCATTGCCTGTGCCTGAGCCTACAAGGGCTGTTTTAAGATAGGCCTTGTCGTTTAACGGAAGGGTGTGCGTAATGCCCACCGCACCGGTATTAGCATAAAACAGGCTGTTTTTACGCAGAAAAATATCGTCCCAAAGGCTGGTGTCGCGCTTGGCTTCTGTAGTTTGCTTGCTTAGGCCGCCAAAGCCAAACAGGGTAAAGTTGCCCGCTTTTTTTGTGGGGAATGATAGGTTGAAGGACAAGTCTTGAAAGGTGGTAACAGCATCGCCAATGTTAACGCCAATTTTAGATAGCACACCCAAGGTTGAGTAGCGGTAGTTGATAAGGTATGAGCCCCCGTAGCCCTTTTTAAACGGGCCTTCGGCGGCGGCATCAATACCCAGCACGCCAATCTGGAAAGTGTATTCGTGTCGCTCGTTATTGCCTTTGCGTAAGCGTAAATCAAACACGCCCGATAGTACGTTGCCGTACTCTGATGCAAAAGCCCCGGTGCTAAAATCTGAATTGGTAAGTAGCTGCGAGCTGAGTATAGACACGCCTCCACCTACAGTTCCAACGTTTGAAAAATGGTTAGGGTTGGGTATTTCCACACCTTCCATACGGTATAGCAAACCGTTTGGACTGTTGCCACGGATGGAGATTTGGTTGTTACCATCGTCAGTAGAAAGGATGCCGGTAAACGATGTTACCATGCGCGAGGGATCGTTAACGGCGGCGGCATACTTTTGGGTTTCTTCTACTGAGAAGGTGCGTACGCTGACAACAGAGAGGTCGTTGAGGGGTTTGTTTTTATCGGCTTTATCGGTAATAACAACCTCTTTACCCTGGATAACATTTTCTTCCAGCGTAACTTTAATAACCAGCTCTTTGCCTGAGTTTACGGTTATATTAGGCACTACCATTTCTTTATAGCCTATATAGGTTACTTTGATGGATTGCTTGCCCACAGGTACGTTGGTTAGCTTAAAGTTGCCGTCAACATCAGTAGTAGTGCCAACTAAAGGGTTAGAACCTACCAACACCACGGCTGCACCGGGCAATGGGGTTTCTGATATTTTATCGGTAACAGTGCCGCGTACGGTTTGGGTAAGCGTTTGCGCTTTTAGGTTTGAGCCTATCAATACTACCAACAGCATTAGTATCAGCAGTATTAAATTGATGTTTAATTTTTTAGGATAATACATGGTTTTTTGGATTGAGCCCCACTCCCTATCCCGATAGCTATCGGGACCCTCTCCCCGAAGGAGAGAGGGTCTTTAAAATATGTGGGAATTATTTTTTTATAGGGTTAAGACAGTTAAGTTTGAGTACACCTCTATTTACCTATTGTTTTTTTTTTTTTATTGAATACAGATTACTGACTACTACAGAAAGCGTATAGCCACTTTGCCGCCTACCCAGCCGCTTATTTTCAGGTCGTTGCTAAAGGTTTGGCTGTATAGTGTGTAAGGGGCAAGGGTTTTAAAGTAGTTATCGTAAGAGCCTGACGCGGTATCAACCAAAAACACATTAAGCACCGGGCCTGCGGCTACTTTTACTTTTTTGGTAATGGCATATTCAGCGCCTATGTATAGTTTAGATAGGATGTTTAAATCGTTGAAATAGCGGCCTTTGTTTAGCTGGCTGGCGGTTAGGTCAATGTCCAGGTTTAGGCGTTTAGACAGGCGTACCGATGTACCTACACCGTAGCCATAGCTCCATTTAATACTATCGCTGGGTACGGGTACCATACCAGCGGTAAGTATGTTGTGGAACTGGCGCGTACCCGTGCGGAAGGCAAGGTTTAAATACCCCAGTTCATCGCCTGCTATTTCCAGTTGGTGAACACCTGTGCGGACAAATGATAAGAACCCGATGGGTATACCTGTGCTAACAGTATCGGCAAAATTGAACGGCGCCAGTTGCAGGCCTTTCACATTTTTGCTGTAGTTTAGTAAGCCTGCAATTTGGGTTGCTGCACTGCCCTTGCGGTTAAAGTTTATCAAGCCCGAAATTTGAACAGTGCGCCCTATGGTATCGGCGTAGTTTATAAGGCCTGCTATTTGCACGCCGTCTTTTTTATAGCGTGCGTAATTTATGGTACCCGCTGCCATTAGTCCGGTATGTACTTTAGCCACGTTTATATAACCCGCCACGGTGGCACCTTTGGTGGTATCGCCCAGCACGTTGGCAAAGCCTGCCGCCTGAAAGCCCTGTGTATTGCCCCGGGCCACGTTTACAAAGCCCGATGCCATAAACCCATCGGTAGTGCCATTGTTTACATTGGTAAAGCCCCCAGCCTGAAAACCTTTTACATTGCCCTTTACTACGTTTACAAACCCGGCCGATTGGAAGCCATCGGTTTTACCGGCTACTATATTGGCAAAGCCCGAAGCCTGAAAACCCTTTACATTGCTGCCTACCACATTGGCCATACCCGCAGCCTGAAAGCCCCGCATGTTGCCTTTGTTGGTGTTGGAAATGGCACCCACCTCAAACCCATTGGTGCCCAGCGAATAGCCCGCCAGCACGTTTATTGAAAAGCGGTTGATGGTTTTGCCCGCATTAGTGCCGTTAGTGCCAAAAAATGGCAAGAATGATAGTTGCACATTTTGATAAATGGTATCATTACCTGCTGCCTTTTTGGTAGTATCGGCAGGGGTTTGGGCGTTTAGTGAAAGAGAGAAAAATAGGATAGCAAATACTATAATTGCTTTACTTAGTTGTGTTGTATAGTT